>JAFMCH010000036.1 GCA_017857875.1 Actinomycetota bacterium
GCGGGCCTGGTGTACGCGACGCTGCGGCCGCGTTGGTCCACACCGCGCACAGACATTATTCGGTCATCGCGTACGGGCACGGAAGCCTAGGCAACATTTAGTACGGGGTGCTGGCCTGGAGGTGTATGCGGGTCGATAGCCTGAAACGACAATCTGCACCGCCGGCGCTGGCCGGCTCGGAGGAGAACCCGCCATGGCCTCGATCGACACTCGCGTTCTGCGCAGTGCCGTGCCGGCAACTCTCGCGGTCGGTGCCATTTCCACCATCATCGGGTTGATCGTTGCCGGCGGGAAGGGCGTATGGGGCGGCGTTATTGGCACCGTCATTGTCATCGCGTTCTTCAGTGTGGGGCAGGGCGTGTTGGGGTACGTGCTGCGCAACAATCCCTCGATCGCAATGTCGGTCGCGTTGCTGATCTACTTGACCAAGGTCGGCGTTCTGTTCATTTTGCTGATCATCTTCCAGAACACATCGCTATTTAACGACCAGGTCTTTGCCGGCACGATCGTTGCCTGCACATTGACCTGGACGTTCGCCGAGGTCATCATTTTTGCACGCAGCAAGGTGCTCATTATTGAGCCCGGAAGTGGACCCAACCAATGATGCGAAAGCCCGAGTCACTGGTGCCGGCCGTCAAGGTGAACAAGACCACCGCGCGCACCAAGGATGACGCTGGCTGGGAGACGGCTAATTCGGCCTGGATCATCGTGAGCCATCTGCTGACCGGCATTGCCCTATATGCAGGATTGGGTTGGTTGTTGTCGTTGTGGCTACCAAATCGCCCCCTCCTGATTGCCGGCGGAGCGCTTGTGGGTATGTTTCTGTCGATCTTTTTGATCTACCGTCGGCTTGAGGCGATGCCTGAAGCGCCAACGATTCTCCGAAGGAGCGCGGCCGTGAACCAGACTGGTCAGCAGCCAGACCAGGAGGCCCCGCGTGGCCATTGATAACTCCGTGAAACCGCTTGACCTGGATGGCCTCGTGGCGGCCGGCAGCCTTGACTGCAAATTCGAGAACGCCGCGAACCCCTGCGGTTTTCCGGCACCCGACACCGGCATCTTCTTCTTCGACGATCTCGCCTCCTTTGAAATCCTGGGGATGGAATTTGGGATCAACAAACTCACCATCCAGGTAATCCTCGGTGTGGTTATCGTGCTCGCCTTTTTCCTGTGGGCGTTTCGTCGGCCCAAATTGGTGCCTCGCGGCTCGCAGAACGTGGGGGAAATGGGGTACCTGTTCATTCGCGACGGTATTGCCCGCGAGGTCATCGGCAAGGACGGCGATAAATACGTACCGTTCTTGTTCTCGTTCTTTTTCCTCGTGTGGATTCTCAACTTCATGGGCGTCATGCCCTTCGTGCACTTCCCGGCCACGAGTGTCTTTGCGATACCGGTCGCCTTTGCGCTCATTGTCTATCTCACCTGGCTGCCGCTGGGCATTTACCGTCAGGGATTTTTCCCATTCTTCAAGGGCATGTTGTTCCCCCCGGGGGTGCCCAAGCCCATGTACCTGCTGCTCGCGCCGATTGAGTTCCTGTCCAACATCATCGTGCGTCCCTTTACCCACGCGGTGCGCTTGTTCGCCAATATGTTCGCCGGCCACCTATTGCTGGCTACTTTCAGCATCGCGTCGTTCTACCTGCTCACCTTCACCGTGATCGGTGTTCTTGGATCGGTCGCTTCGGTCACCGTTGCGGTGGCCATCACCGGCTTTGAGTTGCTGATTCAGGCACTCCAGGCCTACATCTTCACGCTGCTGACGGCGGTTTACATCGGCGGAGCCCTACACGCCGACCACTAGTTCACTCCTTGGCCTTCACGTCGGTGAAGCCAATGAGGCTGGAAATGCACCGATAACTGAATAGCACGCACTACCGCACCCAGACCGGCGGAGGATACCGCCGGCCCATCTAGACGAAGGAAGACAAGGACATGGAGCTCCTCGCCACGATCTACGGTTCGATCGGCTCAGTCGGTTACGGTCTCGCCGCGATTGGCCCCGGTATTGGTATCGGCATCATCTTCGGTCAGGGCGTTCAGGCCATTGCCCGCCAGCCAGAGGCCTATGGCGTAATCCGCCAGAACATGCTTCTCGGTTTCGCACTTGCAGAGGCCCTTGCTCTCATTGGTTTCGTCGCGCCGTTCGTCTTCGGCGCCGGAATGCCCGCCTAAACCCATCCACCACCGTCCGAGACCGGAGGGACCATGACGACAATGTCGCAGGGCCTGATCATCGCCGCCGGGGGCAACGAAGAGATGCCCAGCGTTTTGGCCGTGCCGATCGATGAACTGATCGTAGGAATCTTTGGGTTCCTCGTTGTTTTTGGCGTGCTCGCCAAAGTCGCCCTTCCAAAGATTAAAGCGACTCTGGAAGAGCGCACGAATGCGATCGAGGGCGGGATCGAGCGCGCAGCTGCTGCTCAGGCGGAGGCGGAGAAAACTCGCGAGGAATATCGCGAGGCTCTGGCTCAGGCTCGAGAAGAGGCAGCTGCAATCCGGGCTCAGGCACAGACCGATCGTGCGGCCATCGTGGATGAAGCACGGACCGAGGCACGCGCTGCCGCGGCCAGTGTGACGGCTGCCGCCGAGGCTCAATTGGCAGCCGAGCGGGCTCAGGCCACGGCCGCCTTGACGCGCCAAGTGGGGGAGATGGCGCTCACTTTGGCCACCAAGGTGGTGGGGCAAGGACTCGCCGATGACGCTCGGGTGCGCGCCACGGTCGATGACTTCCTCGACTCCCTGGAAAACTCTGCACGGGAGGCGAAGGCCTGATGCTGGGGGCAAGCAGAGAAGCGATGTCGACCCTGACGGACCTGTTGGCCGATCGGGGAGCTTCGGGAGTTGAGGCCGATCTGGCCGATCAGTTGTACTCCGTTGCTGACCTGCTTGGCCGAGATCGACCCCTGCGCACGGCGCTAGCTGATGCGGGTACGCCGGCCCAGGCCCGTAGTGCTCTGGCCGGCTCACTGCTCGCCGACCGGATATCGGCCTCGGCCCTTGAACTGGTCAACGCAGCCGTCATGCTTCGTTGGTCGGCTGAAGATGACCTAGTAATGGCCATTGAGTCCTTGGCGGCGCAGGCAGCCTTCGAGGTGGCCGATCAACAGGGATCATTGGATGCCACCGAGGAGGAGATTTTTCGCTTCGGCCGAGCCGTTGATGCCTCCTCTGCGTTGCAGATGGCACTGACTAATCCATCGTTGACCTCCTCGGTCAAGGCCAGCATTGTTGATTCGCTTCTGGCAGACCGCACCACCGCAACAACCCGGCAGGTTGTCGGATACGCCGTCGGTCATCTGCACGGTCGACGCCTAGATTCTGCGATCGATGCGCTGATTTCCCTGGCGGCCAGCCAGCGTGAACGTGTCGTCGCTGAGATTCGAGTCGCTGCACCCCTCGAGCCGCAGCAGCATCAACGTCTAGCTGCCGTGCTTGGTCAGATCAGTGGGCGCCAGGTGCGTTTGAACGTATCGGTTGATCCCGCCCTTCTGGGCGGCGTGCACGTGATTTTGGGCGATGAGATTATCGACGGAACTGTGTTGTCCCGGCTCGATCAGGCGCGGCGCAGTGTGTTGGGGTCGTCATAGATGACCCACCACCAAAGCAGCCACATAGATTTGTACGTGATGTTCCCGCACGGCACCGACGCTGACCACAATGGGCAGCCAGACGAAAGGCAGCAGACACCATGACGGAGCTGACGATCCGCCCGGAAGAGATCCGGAATGCGATCGAACGGAACGTCGAGGCGTACTCCCCGACAACCGCCCGCGAAGAGGTCGGCCGTGTCACCGAGACCGGCGACGGTATCGCGCGTGTCGAGGGACTGCATTCGGCCATGACCAACGAACTTTTGGAGTTTGAAGGCGGCCTGCTAGGCCTAGCACTCAACTTGGACGTACATGAGATCGGCGTTGTTCTCCTCGGTGATGGTTCGCGCATCGCGGAGGGTCAAAACGTGCGACGCACCGGTGAGGTGTTGTCGGTCCCCGTGGGCGATGGCTACCTGGGACGGGTCGTTGATCCGCTGGGCAATCCCATCGATGGCAAAGGCAACATCGAGTCTGAGGCCCGTCGTGCCTTGGAACTTCAGGCACCGACCGTCGTTCAGCGCCAACCGGTGAAGGAACCACTCGCCACCGGAATCAAGGCGATCGACGCCATGACCGCGATCGGTCGCGGTCAGCGTCAGCTGATCATTGGTGACCGCCAGACTGGCAAGACTGCCGTGTGTATTGACACGATCATCAACCAGCGCGCGAACTGGGAGTCCGGCGATCCCGACAAGCAGGTGCGATGCATTTACGTTGCCATCGGTCAGAAGGGCTCGACGATCGCTGCGGTCCGCGGGGCGCTGGAAGAAAACGGCGCCATGGAGTACACGACCATTGTTGCCGCCCCCGCATCTGACCCCGCAGGCTTCAAATATCTGGCGCCCTACACCGGCTCTGCGATTGGTCAGCATTGGATGTACAACGGCAAACACGTGCTGATCGTGTTTGACGACCTGAGCAAGCAGGCTGAGGCATACCGCGCCGTGTCACTGCTCCTTCGTCGTCCGCCCGGCCGCGAGGCCTACCCAGGCGACGTCTTCTACTTGCACTCCCGCCTGCTTGAGCGCTGCGCGAAACTCAGCAATGAACTCGGTGGCGGGTCAATGACGGGTTTGCCGATCATTGAGACAAAGGCTAATGACGTCTCGGCGTTCATCCCGACCAACGTCATTTCGATCACTGACGGACAGTGCTTCTTGGAGTCTGACCTGTTCAACTCCGGTGTCCGCCCGGCCATCAACGTGGGTATCTCGGTGTCACGTGTGGGTGGATCAGCTCAGCCCAAGGCCATGCGTAAGGTTGCCGGCCCGCTGCGGTTGAACCTGGCTCAGTTCCGTGAGTTGGAAGCCTTCGCGGCCTTCGGCTCGGATCTGGATTCGGCTTCTAAGGCGCAGTTGGCTCGTGGCACGCGCTTGGTCGAGTTGCTAAAGCAGCCGCAGTACGATCCGCAACCGATGGAACGTGAAGTCGTATCGGTGTGGGCGGGCACGACCGGCCGCCTTGATGAGGTGCCCGTTGAAGACATTCGTCGTTTTGACGCGGAGTTTCTCGACGATATCGGCCGCAACCATGCCGGCATTTTCGATTCCATCCGGCAGACCACCGAACTGAGCGACGACACGGTGGCGTTGCTCGATGCTGCGATAGCAAAGTTCAAGCGCCAGTTCACCACCAGCAGTGGTGAGATGCTGGTCAAGGACGAGCCGGTGGAAGCCCTCGACGAGGAAGAAATCGACCCGACTCAGATCACGGTCAAGAAGCGCGCCTGAGCCGGACGAGACGAGTCAGGGAGAGATAGTCATATGGGAGCACAACTTCGCGTCTACCGACGAAGAATTCGCTCGGTGCAGGCGACGAAAAAGATCACGAAGGCAATGGAACTCATTGCCTCATCTCGTATTGTGAAGGCGCAGGCCCGGCTCAGTGCGTCGCTTCCCTACCTCACCCAGCTGCTCGATGCCATCTCCGCTGCAGCCTCGCATGCCTCGGATGTGTCGAAGCACCCGCTGACATCGAAGGCCCAAGAGCAGGTGCGCGCAGCAGTACTCGTCATTACTGCCGACCGCGGCTTGGCCGGCGCATATTCCTCGAATGCGATCAAGGAGTCAGAAGCTCTGACCCGAACCCTGTCAGAGAAGGGGCTTGCGGTCGTTCCCTATGTCGTGGGCCGCAAGGGTGTGGCTTTCTTCCGCTTCCGTGGCCGCGCGATGGGGGGCGAGTACATCGGCTTCACCGATCAGCCCACCTACGACGATGCTCGGCGCATCGGTGCCGATCTGCTCGAGCGATTCTTGCAACCCACCGATGAGGGCGGCGTTGATGAGATTCATGTGGTCTACACGCATTTCCTCAACATGGCCCAGCAAGAAGCCAGGGTTCGCCGGATCCTGCCGCTGGAGGTCGTCGATGAAGTTGTCGACACCGAGGCTGAGGATTCGCTGCCCTTTCCGCTGTATGAGTTTGAACCGGGCCCCGAGGCGGTGCTTGATGCGCTTCTGCCCCGCTATGTCGATCACTCCGTCTACAGCGCTTTGTTGATGTCTGCGGCCAGCGAGCATGCAGCACGTCGACGAGCGATGAAGTCGGCGACGGATAACGCCGAGGAGCTGATTCGCACGCTCACCCGCCAGGCCAACCAAGCGCGCCAGGCGGAAATCACGCAGGAGATATCTGAGATTGTGGGTGGGGCAGACGCTTTGTCGTCGGCCTAAACCCAGTTATGCACCACTAGCAACCCGACAGTGCTTCACCCGACAAAGGAGATCGATTCCATGACTGCCACGACCGAGACATCGGCCGATACAGCCGCGAACACCCCGGCGGTAGGACGCGTCGCCCGCGTCACCGGCCCCGTGGTTGACGTGGAATTTCCGGTCGAAGGCATGCCGGAGTTGTTCAATGCGCTGACCACCGAGGTCACCTTTGATGAGGGTGATGAGGGCGGTGGCACCTTCATGCTGACCCTCGAGGTTGCCCAGCACATCGGCGACAACATGGTGCGAGCAATCTCGATGCAACCCACCGACGGCCTGGTGCGCGGTGCCGCAGTGCAAGACACCGGTTCACCGATCATGGTGCCCGTGGGTGACGTGACGAAGGGCCACGTCTGGAACACCCTGGGCGTTCCCCTAGACGTGCCTGAGGCAAGCCTGGACATCAAAGAACGCTGGAGTATTCACCGCGCCGCACCGGCCTTTGATCAGCTTGAGGCCAAGACCGAGGTTTTTGACACCGGTATCAAGGTCATCGACCTACTGACCCCATACGTCAAGGGTGGCAAGATCGGCCTGTTTGGTGGCGCGGGTGTCGGCAAGACCGTATTGATTCAGGAAATGATCTACCGCGTCGCGGAGAACTTCGGTGGTGTGTCGGTGTTTGCCGGTGTCGGCGAGCGCACCCGCGAGGGCAACGACCTTTTCCTGGAGATGACTGAATCTGGGGTTATCGAAAAGACCGCCCTTGTCTTCGGTCAGATGGATGAGCCACCGGGCACGCGCCTTCGTGTCGCGTTGACCGCGCTGACCATGGCCGAGTATTTCCGCGATGTGCAAAAGCAGGATGTGTTGCTGTTCATTGACAACATCTTCCGCTTCACCCAGGCCGGCTCAGAGGTGTCCACACTTCTGGGTCGCATGCCTTCTGCGGTTGGCTATCAGCCGACACTGGCCGATGAGATGGGCCAACTACAAGAACGCATCACCTCTACCCGCGGCCACTCCATCACCTCGCTGCAGGCCATTTACGTTCCGGCAGATGACCTCACCGACCCGGCTCCTGCCACGACATTCGCCCACCTCGATGCCACGACCGTGCTCTCACGGCCGATCTCGGAAATCGGCATTTACCCGGCGGTCGACCCGCTCGACTCCACCTCCCGCATCCTCGACCCGCGCTACATCGGCGAAGAGCATTACCGCGTGGCCGCTCGCGTCAAGGAGATCCTGCAGCGCTCCAAGGATCTCCAGGACATCATTGCCATTCTTGGAATCGATGAGTTGTCCGAAGAAGACAAGATCATCGTCGGTCGAGCCCGTCGCATTCAGCGATTCCTGAGCCAAAACATGTTCGTGGCCGAGGCCTTTACCGGACAGCCCGGCTCGTTCGTTCCGATCAACGAGACCATCGCTTCCTTCGATGCGTTGTGTAAGGGCGAGTATGACCACATTCCCGAGGCTGCCTTCTTCATGTGTGGCGGCATCGAGGATGTTGAAAAGAAGGCCGCTGAGTTGGCCAAGGAGGCCTGAGTCGTGGCCGAGTTGACCGTCGCGGTCGTGTCCGCGGAGAAGGCGATCTGGGAGGGGCCGGCCAAATCGGTGGTGGCCAAGACTCCCGAGGGGGAGATTGGCATTCTGCCCGGACATGAACCTGTGCTGGCTCTGTTGGTCGAGGCGCCGCTGAAAATTGAGGCTCCCGATGGCACCAAGACCCTCGTCGCGGTGCATGGTGGCTTCTTTTCGGTTGACTCCAACCGGGTTAACGTCATTGCCGAGGCCGCAGAAATGGCCAGCGACATCGACGTTGAGCGTGCGAAGGCCGCGCTCGAGCGGGCTTCAAAGACTGCCGAAGGCAACGATGCCGAGGCGCGCGCTGCTAAGCGCGCGGAGACCCGGCTGAACGTAGCGATGGGAACCGGGCGCTAGGGCGTTGTCGATGCCCCCGGCTGCCACAGCACATCACCTTGCTCGCCGTTAGCCGTGCGAGCGAGAATGAATAACAGGTCCGACAGCCTATTGAGGTAAGCCGCGGTGAGCGGATTGACAGCTTCAGGGAACTCATCAATGGCCTCCCATGTGGTTCGCTCGGCGCGTCGGGCAACGGTGCGAGCAACATGGAGCAGCGCTGCCCCGGGAGTTCCTCCGGGCAGGATAAATGAGCGAAGCGCTGAGAGGTTCTCGTTATAGGCGTCGCAGGCCTGCTCTAGGCGCGTGACGTAGTCGTCGGTGATTCGCAGCGGCGGGTATTCGGGATTCTCCACGATTGGCGTGCACAGGTCTGCACCGACATCGAACAGATCATTCTGAACGCCGGTGAGCAGTGCATGGACTTCGCCAGAGAGGTCGCCGAGTGCGAGAGCAACGCCGATGGAACTATTGGCTTCGTCCACATCGGCATAGGCACGCAAACGTGCATCGGTTTTTCGGGTGCGAGACATGTCGCCGAGCGATGTCGTTCCGTCGTCGCCGGTGCGGGTATAGATGCGAGTGAGGTTGACCATGGTGTCGACCCTAGGCCCCAGCGCCTACCATGGCACGGTGGACACCTGGGAAATCGTCGGCGGAACCCGGCTGGTGGGCGACGTACGATTGACCGGCGCAAAGAACAGCGTGCTGAAGTTGATGGCGGCGGCCCTCCTGGCCCCTGGGCGCACCGTCTTGGCCGAGGTACCAGAAATCTTGGACGTCGACATCATGGCCCAGTTGCTGTCCCGCTTGGGCGCTGATGTCACCCGCGATCATGCCGCCGGTGTCGTAGCCATCGAGGTTCCGGAGATTCTTGATCATCGCGCTGACTACGACCTCGTTCGACGCATGCGCGCATCGATCAGTGTGCTGGGCCCGCTCCTGGCGCGGTGCGGTGAAGCAGATATCGCATTGCCAGGGGGAGACAACATCGGCTCACGCGGCCTGGATATGCACGTGGCTGGCTTGGAGCGCATGGGTGCCCAGGTATCGGTGGAACACGGCTATCTGCATGCGGTGGCCAAGCGCTTGCACGGTCACACGATCTGGTTGGATTTTCCCAGTGTGGGGGCCACTGAAACGTTGTTGATGGCGGCGGTGACCGCCGAGGGTCGGACGGTCATCGACAACGCCGCCCGTGAGCCAGAGGTCGTCGATATCTCGCACATGCTCGTTGAAATGGGTGCGCAGATCGGCGGCGTCGGAACATCTACGCTGGTAATTGACGGGGTCGAGGCGCTGACGCCGGTTCACCACACCACGGTGTCTGACCGAATTGTCGCGGGCACCTGGGCAGTGGCCGCCGCGATGACCCAGGGATCCATCACGATCACCAATGCTCGCCCAGAACACCTGGAAATCGCTCTCGATAAGCTTGCCACCGCGGGTGCGGACATTGAGGTGCACCCTGATTCCTTCACCGTGTCAATGGATAAACGACCGCAATCGGTCGACATCGTCACCTTGCCGTATCCGGGCTTTCCTACTGACCTGCAACCACAATTCATCGCATTAAACGCGATATCGCAGGGAGCATCACTAGTGACCGAAAATCTTTTCGAAGCTCGATTTCGGTTTGTGCATGAACTGGCTCGACTCGGTGCCGATGTGCAAACCGAGGGTCATCACGCTCTCGTTCGCGGACGGCCCGCCCTGAGTGGAGCGCCCGTGGAAGCGACAGATATTCGCGCGGGTGCCGGGCTCGTTCTTGCCGGACTCGTGGCCGATGGCCTCACCACGATTCACGAGGTGCATCACATTGACCGTGGCTACTCCGGGATGATCGACGATCTTCGTCGCCTTGGCGCGCAAATCGAACGCGTGACCGGTTAGCGCTGCCCTTGGGTTAGCGCTGTCCTTGGGTTAGCGCTGCCCCTGAATCAGCCCGCGAGCGCGTGCCTCGTCTTTGGGCCAGACCATGATGCGCGGCCCATCAAGGGTCTGGGTCAAGGTTGCTTTCACGCCGGCATCCTCAAGACTGCGACGAAGCATCTCGCCCTCGATATATGTGCCAGGTTGTGCCACGGGAATCAACAGTCCGTACTGCTGGGGATCACCCTGCTGTGCGGGCGCGGCGATGAGCGAGCCACCACGCTTGAAGGTCCAGCGCAGGAGAACGACCAGCAGACCTAGGCCGGCAAAGGCGATGATCGGCCCCACGATGTAGGAGAAGGAGTTACCCGTCACGTCCACATCCTTGTCCATGTCGAACAGAAGGGCTAGTCAGGGTAATCTCAGCGGATGACAACAGGTGCCGAGGAGCCTAACCACCGGGTAAAAGACAAGCCGTGGCTGATGCGTACCTATGCCGGTCACTCCTCGCCGGCCGAGTCGAATGCCCTTTACCGACGCAACCTCGACAAAGGTCAGACCGGCCTGTCGGTCGCTTTCGATCTGCCCACGCAGACCGGATACGACCCAGATGACCCCATGGCTCGAGGTGAGGTGGGCAAGGTAGGTGTGCCCATTGCCCATAGCGGCGATATGGAGCGGCTCTTCGACGGTATTCCGCTGGGGTCAATGAATACCTCAATGACCATCAACGCAACAGCGATGTGGCTATTGGCCATGTACGTCGTGGCTGCCGAGAACCAGGGAGTCGACCCTGCAACTTTGCAGGGCACGACGCAAAACGACATCATCAAGGAGTACTTGTCGCGAGGTACTTATATCTTTCCGCCGGCACCATCCATGCGACTCATCGCAGACATGGTGAGTTACACCGTTCAAGAGATCCCGGCCTGGAATCCGATCAACATATGCAGCTACCACCTACAAGAAGCCGGTGCAACGCCGGTGCAAGAGATCGCCTATTCCCTGAGCACCGCAGTGGCCGTGCTTGATTCGGTTCGCGATTCGGGGCAAATCCCGCCCGAGGAGTTTGGTGCGGTCGTCGCACGCATGTCGTTCTTCGTCAACGCGGGCGTTCGCTTCGTAGAAGAAATGTGCAAGATGCGTGCGTTCGTAGAACTCTGGGATGAAATTACACGTGAGCGTTACGGCATCACTGATGCCAAGCAGCGGCGATTCCGCTATGGGGTGCAGGTCAACTCTTTGGGGTTGTCCGAAACGCAACCCGAAAACAATGTGCAGCGCATCGTTCTAGAGATGTTGGCGGTCACTTTGTCAAAGGATGCCCGCGCGCGTGCTATTCAGTTGCCCGCGTGGAACGAGGCGCTCGGGCTGCCGCGGCCATGGGATCAGCAATGGTCGCTACGCATACAGCAGGTGTTGGCTTTTGAGACCGACCTGTTGGAATATGACGACATTTTCACCGGCTCAGTCGTGATTGAGCAAAAGGTTGCCCAGATGGTCGCTTCGGCCCGCGCAGAGATGGAGAAAGTTGACGCCCGCGGCGGGGCGGTCGCGGCTGTTGATGACGGCTACATGAAGGGGCAGATGGTGTCAGCCCACGCGAATCGTCGTGCTGGCATCGAGTCTGGCGATGATGTCATCGTCGGTGTCAATAGGTTCACCACATCGGAACCCAATCCTCTCTTGGCGGACATTGACACCGCAATTCAAGCTGTTGCCGCAGACGTCGAACAGTCCGCTGTTGACTCGCTGGAGCGTTGGCGGGAGAAGCGTGATCCCGAACGCGTCGCTGCCGCACTAGAGCGGCTCGAAAGGGAGGCCCAAGGCACTAGCAATCTCATGCACGTCTCCATCGAGTGCGCTCGAGCCGGCGTGACCACCGGAGAGTGGGCGGGTGCCCTACGTAGGGTGTTCGGCGAATACCGAGCGCCGACCGGTCTCAGCGGAGTCGTCGGTGGCCAGGCGGTCGGGGAGGAACTCGCGGAGGTACGGAGGTTAGTTCAGGCCACCGGAGACGAACTCGGGGCGCGGCTGCGATTCCTGGTCGGAAAGCCCGGGCTAGACGGCCACTCGAATGGAGCCGAGCAGATCGCGGTCCGTGCACGCGATGCAGGATTCGAGGTTGTCTACCAGGGTATCCGACTGACGCCAGCGCAGATCGTTGCTGCTGCGGTGGAAGAAGACGTAGACGTGGTCGGCCTATCGATTCTGTCTGGATCCCACCGAGCGCTTGTTCCTGAAGTGGTTGCCGGGCTTGAACTTGCCGGTATGACCGACACGATCGTGGTGGTCGGCGGCATCATTCCCGATGCTGATGCGGCGTATTTTAGGCAGCACGGGGTTGATGACGTCTTCACGCCGAAGGACTTTGATGCAACAAAGATCATGCGCCGCGTCGTCGACGCGATACGGACGAAACGTGGACTGTCGACGTTGGTCAGTGAGCCAGCTTAATTGGAGCCGCGAGGGGTCCATCGAAAGAAGACCACGGCGCCGATGGCTCCGGCCACACACCAGGCAGTGAGGATCAAGGCGACCAGCGGCAGTTGAAAGGATCCCGAAACTTCAAGTGCCGCGGCAGATTCGGGTAGAAAAACACTTCGCATACCTTGGGTCAGCCACTTCAGCGGAAAGACCGATGCCAGGTTCTGCATCCAGGTGGGTAGGTCACTGAAGATGAAGAAAACTCCCGAAATAAATTGAAGGACAAGCACAACGGGGGCGACGACGGCTGACGCTCCCTTGCCTTGCCGGGGTACGACCGAATAGGCAATGCCCAAAAGGGTGCACGAAATTAGACCCAGCACGCTGAGCCAAGCGAAAGTGAACCACGCTGTCGCGGTGGATGGAATCTGTAGGTCATAGAAGATACGGCCGACAGCGATGAGCACAATGATTTGTGCAACATAGGCGACCACGACCGTGCCGACCTTGCCTATGAAGTAGCTCGACTTAGGCATCGGTGTTCCACGCAGACGTTTCAAGGTGCCGTCTTCACGTTCAATGGGAATCGAAATTGCCAGATTCTGAAACGACGTATACAAAATGCCGGAGGCGATCATGCCGGCCACAAAGTACTGCGCAAAACTCACATCCGTGTTGCCTAGATCCTGTCCACCGAATACCGATCCAAAAACAATGAGGAGTAGGACCGGAAGCGCAAAGTTGAATACGGCAGATTCACGGTCGCGGAAAAACTGCCGCAACTCCAGCCCTACCCGCTTACGGCCAATCGCCCAGGAATTGGGCAGCGAGGGAGTATCGATGCTCATGAGGCCTGCTCCGGACTTGCCTGATCGATCAGGGCCAGATACCGGTCTTCCAGGGTGGACCTCCGCACGGTGAGATCTGGAATTTCACCGCCGATTCGCCGCTGCAAATCAACGACAAACGCTCCGGGTGTGGTGGTGGATTGATGGTGCCAAGTGCCCGATTCGCGCCACGAGACTTCGGCAACGTCAGATGTTCCTGTACCAAGTTGGGCTGGCGTGTCGATCGCTATCACGCGGCCGGCAGCGATGACTGCTACCCGGTCTGCCAGCACCTCAGCCTCATCAAGATAGTGCGTCGTCAACACAATGGTGGTGCCCGCCTGCTGAATGGATTGCAGGAGGGCCCAAAACTCACGCCGCGCCTGGGGGTCAAACCCGGTAGTGGGCTCGTCAAGGAAAAGTAGTCGGGGTGAACCGATCACGCCGAGGGCAACATCGAGCCGTCGGCGTTGTCCGCCAGAAAGTTTGCCGATGCGATCCCCACTCTTTTCCTGGAGTCCCACCGCCGCGATGGTCAGATCGATATCGGCCGGTGCCGGGTAATAGGAGGCAAAGTGGGCGACCGCCTCGCGCACATTGACCTCGCCCAGGTCGCGTACCGATTGCAGCACGATGCCGATCTGCGCCCGCCACGCGCGGTTGGCCTGTGCTGGATCCACACCCAGCACGTTCACCTCACCGGCATCGCGTGGTCGGTAGCCTTCGATGATCTCTACCGTGGTGGTCTTGCCAGCACCGTTTGGCCCAAGAATTGCGAAGCATTCGCCAAAGTCAACATCAAACGTGACATCGTCAACGGCGACTAGCGCGCCGTAATTCTTACGCAGCCCGCGAACACTCACTGCCTTTCCCACTCCTTGACCCTAACTCACATCACCTAGGCTGAGGGAATGCGGATCGTGGTGGCTCGGTGTGTTGTCGACTACACAGGCAAACTCACAGCACATCTGCCTGAAGCGGTGCGGGTCATCATGATCAAATCGGACGGATCAGTTCTCGTTCACGCCGATGGTGGCTCGTACAAACCTCTGAACTGGATGAGTCCGCCGTGCACATTGCGGGTGGAAGGCGATGGTGGTTCGCAGGCCCCGCAAACGTGGGTGGTCACGAATAAGGCTGGCGAGGCCCTGCAGATTCACATTCTTCGCATCGAACACGACGACACCCATGATCTAGGCGTCGACCCGGGCTTGATCAAAGACGGTGTGGAGGCTCACCTGCAGGCCCTGCTTGCCGATCAGATCGAATCACTTGGAGCGGGCTGGACCCTCGTGCGCCGCGAATACCCGACCGCTATCGGCCCGGTCGACATCATGGCTCGCGACCAACGGGGTGAATTCGTGGCAATTGAAATCAAGCGTCGCGGCGAGATAGACGGAGTGGAGCAGCTCACTCGCTACCTTGAGTTATTGAACCGAGACTCAACGATAGCCCCGGTGCGCGGCGTTTTCGCCGCCCAGGAGATCAAGCCCCAAGCCCGCGTCCTGGCGAGTGATCGCGATATCGAGTGCCGGGTTTTGGATTATGACGCTCTTCGCGGTATGGACGACCCGACGGCGCGATTGTTCTAGCGGCGCCAGCCTCCGTGGCGCAATTTAATTGCAGTCATGATGAGTTTGCCCGCCCATGGTGGCCGATCAAAACTAGTGAGCGATATTGGCAGGGCAAATCGTTGATCAACCACTGATTTCGCCCGACTAAACGCCCGCAGCCCGTCGGCGCCATGAATCCGACCGGAACCTGATTCGCCCACGCCACCCCACGGAAGTTCAGGGACACCGGCGTACATCACCCACGAATTAATGCTGACCATGCCAACGCGCAAACGCGTTGCCGCCGAATGTAATCGACGAGGGTCCCGCCCAAACACCGATGCGGCCAGCCCGTAGCCTGATGCGTTGGCCCGGTCGACGGCATCGTCGAGGTCTCGCACTGGATTGACCACAATCGTGGGGCCAAAGGTTTCGTCGGTGACGGCCTTCGCCTCCTCGGGAACGTCGACCAAAATGACGGGTTTGACGACTCGCTCGTCAATCGATTCAACACCGCCGAGTACGGCTTGGCCACCCCGAGACACGGCATCACTGATGTGGTGTGCGACAACCGAGGATGCCCCGGGCAACGTCATAGGCCCATACGAAGCACCGCCGTGTGTGCCCACCTCAAGTGCACTGGCGCGTTCGTGCAGCGCATCCACTAATTCTTCAAAGATCTCGTGGTGGGCGTAGACCCGTTCGACACCGACGCAGGTTTGTCCGGCGTTGGAAAATGCGCCGAAGGTGATGGCGTCAGCCGCTGCAGCAATGTCGGCACCCTGGTCAACGATCGCGGCATCCTTGCCCCCGCACTCCAAAACCACCGGCGTCATGGTTTGGGCGCATGCTTCCAGCACTCGTCGACCGGTGCGCGCCGAGCCGGTAAACGACATCACGTCGACTCCGCTGGTGCACAGTGAACTTCCAACCTCGCCGCCCCCGCAGATGAGTGTGACGACCGGTTGCTGGGGAATGGCGGTGTTGATGGCGTCCACCAGCCACTTGCCGGTGGCCGTTGTCCATTCCGACGGCTTGAAAACAACCGCATTTCCAGCAGCTAGGGCGTAAACGATGGAGCCCATCGGAGTAAACACCGGATAGTTCCACGGGCCAATCACACCGACGACGCCGACCGGTTGGTATTCAAGTGTGGCTGATTGGTTGAGGGTCAGTAGGCCGCTTCGCACTTTGCGTCGCTGCAAAATCTGCTGGGCATGATTGGCCGCCCAGTGCACGTGCTCGATGGTCAAAGCGATTTCGAGGCGAGCGTCATCGACCGGTTTGCCCATCTCTGCGTGGACCAGGTGAGCCAACTCATCGCCATGGCGGGCCAGGTGATGCTTGAGACCCATCAGGAGGGAGCGACGCGTTCGCCAATCCAAGTCGGCCCACCACCGAGCCGCGATGCGAGCGGAGTCAACGGTCTGGTGGACATCGGCTGATGAACTAATCGGGAAAGAGTCGATCAGATCACCAGACAGCGGTGAGCGGGATTCCATCATTGGTCCTTGCGTCGCCATCTTGGCGACACTACTCCGGTCCGGCGGTGCTCGCTCGGACATGGAAGACTGTGCAGCGTTGAGCCCGACGTTAAGTACCGGGCGGGTCCTGGGAGGAAACACGTGACACAAGGTCGTATCCACGCGGTGGGGGTAGTGGGTCTAGGCACCATGGGCGCCGGAATAGCCGAGGTATTCGCCCGCAACGGCTTCACAGTGATCGCGGTAGAGGCTGATGCCGGCGCACTGGAACGGGGTCAACAGACCCTCGAACAGTCCACCGCCCGGGCTGTCAAGAGGGGCAAGCTGGACGCTGATGAGCAGGCCGCCTTGTGGGCGCGAGTGACCTACAGCACCGATCTTCAGGATCTGGCGGCAGCGAATTTGGTCGTCGAGGCCATTCCCGAGCGACTTGAACTTAAGCGCGATCTCTTCGCGGCGCTCGACCAGCTCACGCCTCCCGAGACAATTCTTGCGACGAATACTTCGTCGCTGTCGGTGACTGAGATATCTGTATCGACCTCGCGTCCGGATCGAGTCGTGGGCATGCACTTTTTTAACCCGGCTCCGGTACAGAAATTCGTGGAGATCGTGCGTACGGTGGTAAGCGCCCCCGAGGTCATCGACGAGGTGACCGATGTCGCCAAACGGCTGGGTAAAGAGCCGGTGGTGGTGGGTGATCGGGCAGGTTTCATCGCTAACGCACTACTTTTCGGCTATCTCAATCATGCGGTAGCCATGTACGACTCGCGCTACGCGACCCGAGAAGACATCGACGAGGCCATGAAACTTGGGTGTGGCTACCCGATGGGTCCCCTGGCCCTGATGGATCTCATCGGCTTGGACACGGCCTATGAAATTCTCGACACGATGTACAAGGAGGGGCGCGATAAGTTGCACGCCCCACACCCGCTGCTCAAGCAGATGGTCACTGCCGGGTTGCGTGGGCGCAAGTCCGGTCGTGGTTTTTACACCTATGCCGAGCCGCATTCTCCGGTCGTGGTTGACGACGCCGAGACAGCTTTGGCCACTCCTGAGTTTGGGCAGGGGCGACCCGTTTCAAGCGTCGCTGTGGTGGGCTCGGGCACGATGGCGTCCGGTATCGCTGAGGTTTTCGCCAAGGCTGACTATCAGGTCCTGCTGGTGGCTCGATCGATCGACAAGGCTGAGGCCGCACTCGCTGGCATCACCAAGTCGATGGAAAAGGCCGTGCAGCGCGGAAAGATCGAATCGACCGAACGCGACGCGGCTCTCAACCGCATCTCTTTGAGTGCCCGACTGGAAGATGTGGACTCGGTCGATCTCATCGTCGAGGCGATCGCAGAGAACCTCGATGTGAAGATCGCCCTGTTTGAAAATCTTGACGAGATCGCCCGCCCTGGTGCGATCTTGGCAACAACGACATCGAGTCTTCCGGTAGTTGAAATGGCAGTGGCCACTTCGCGCCCAGGGGATGTGGTCGGTCTGCACTTTTTCAACCCCGCGGCGCAGATGAATCTCGTCGAGGTGGTGCGCACGGTCTGCACCAGTGATGAGGTGACCGCCACCGCGCTTGAGGTGGTCGATAAGACGGGCAAACGGGCCGTCGTGTGCGGCGATCGGGCCGGTTTCATCGTCAATGCACTGCTATTTCCCTACCTGAACGACTCCGTTCGGATGCTGGAGGCAAATTACGCCTCTGTTGACGATATTGATCTGGCGATGAAGAAGGGATGCGGGTACCCGATGGGCCCCTTTGAACTACTTGATGTTGTCGGACTCGACGTGTCCCTCACCATCCAGCAGACTTTGTATCGGGAGTTCCGTGAGCGTGGTTTCGCACCGGCGCCTCGCCTTGAACACTTCGTGACGGCGGGCTATGTGGGCAAGAAGAGCGGTCGAGGTTTTCGCACCTACTCGTGATGGTGCAGCCGCAGACGATCTCGATCCCCGATGTCGATATCAAGGGAGTGTGCTGATGGGACGCAGGCGTCCGGCGCGACCTAAGTCGAGTCCGGTACGCACGCCCGATCCGATCGAGGAGCATCCCGATGGTGACTATGTCGTTCGCCGGTTGACCGGTTCGGCATCGACCAAGCCCTATCGGTGCCCGGGATGTGATCAGTTGATTCAACCAGCGACCCCGCACGTGGTGACCTGGCCGGTGGACCGCGGCTCGCAGGATCGCCGCCACTGGCACACCGTGTGCTGGCAGGCCCGCCACCGCCGAGGTCCACGCTCGTGACTGACGATCAGATCACGGCCGCGAGTGTGTTGCCTGCACGGCGCCACGAGCTCACGCTCATGACCGATGATGGCCTCGCGCTAGTCGGTGAATTGGCGCTTCCACGTCATTGGGATCCGGTGGCGACGATCGTGTGTGTGCATCCGCTGCCTACTCATGGCGGCATGATGGACTCTCATGTTTTGCGTAAGGCCTCCTGGCGTTTGCCCGCCTTAGCGTCCACGGCGGTGCTTCGATTCAACACCCGAGGTACGACTTCGGCGGCGGGCACAAGCCAAGGCAGTTTCGATCAGGCGCGCGGCGAAGGACTCGACCTGCACGCGGCCATCAACTACGTGCGCGAGCACTCACTGCCTGCGCCATGGTTGGTGGGGTGGTCCTTCGGTACCGATGTGATCCTTCGCCACGCCGAAACGGCAGCGGCAGCCGGCACAGTCGCCGGTGTGTTGTTGTTGTCACCGCCGCTGCGTTACACCACACCTGGCCAGCTTGAGGCGTGGGCGCAAGCCCCTGTGCCGGTCATCGCGCTGGTTCCTGAGTTAGACGATTACCTACCACCGGAGCCGGCGCGTGAGCGGTTTTCGGTCCTGCCCAATGCTCAGGTTGTTGATTTTCCTGGAGCCAAACATCTGTGGGTGGGGGAGCGCTATGTTCGACAGGTGCTCAACGCGATCGTAGAACATGTCAACCCTGATGCTGCACCACTGCCGACGCGGTGGACTCCCGAAGATGTGATGGCTCAAGGGCCGATGGATAAATGGAGTGACGTATGAGTTTCTCACTAACTGGCAAGCGCGCCCTCGTGACCGGTGCCTCCCGCGGGATTGGTCGCGCGATCGCTTTGGCCTATGCCCACGCCGGTGCTGATGTGGCACTGTTGGCCCGAAACGAGGCACTCCTGACGGAGGTTGCCGCGCAGATTCAACACATGGGTCGTCGGGCTGTTGTGTGTCCGGCAGATGCTATGGATGAAGCAGCTTTGCGCGCAGCGGTTGCGGCCGGAATCGAGGGCCTGGGTGGCCTGGATGTTTTGGTGAACAACGCCGGTGGCAACTCTTTTTCGATCCCGGTGGCAGCTATGCGAATGAGTGGATGGACCAAGACCCTCACCCTCAATTTGGATTCTGTCGTGCAGGCAACCCAGGCGAGTTTGCCCGCTCTGTTGGAGTCCAAGGGCTGTGTCATCAACGTGTCGTCAGTCGTTGCACTGCGTGGTGCACCGACGATGTCGCACTACGGCGCAGCCAAAGCCGCGTTGGTTTCCTTCACGCAAAGCCTCGCGTTGGAAACCGCCTGGGCTGGAGTGCGCGTTAATGCGTTGCTGCCCGGTTGGATAGACACCGATCTCACCGATTTCCTGCGCACGAGCGAGGAGGCTGAAGCCGGTGCGCTATCTCGGGTGCCGATGCAGCGATGGGGTACCGCTGAGGAAATCGCTGAGCCGGCAGTCTTTTTGGCGTCCTCGGCGGCTGACTTCATGACCGGGCAGTCCCTCATTGTTGACGGCGGCCTCTCGGCAATGCCGTAGGCGCAGAACAATTCTTTGCTAGAGATTTGCCGCTCGAATGATTTCGCGGACGAAGGCTTTGGTGCCTTCCCAGGTGGGGTGCACACCGTCGGATACGAAGAAGTCGGCCCGACCATCTGAGACTGCAGCCCAGTCGGCGACGACCGCATTGGCATAGTCCGGCACAACCGTGGCGATCACCTCGTTATTGGGATCCGTCCATCGCCTAGGCACATTGACGTTGACGACGACGACACGGTCACGATCGGCCAGTAGCTCAAGCATGCGCCGTAATTGGTCTTCGGTCACGATGCCATTGGTTCCCGTATGCAACACCACGGTCGGGGCTAGCCGGTCGGCGGCTGCGAGCGCCTCCACCCGCTCCAGTACGCCAGATGCCTGTCGGCTCACCTCGGCGTCTACCGAGGTCTTCTTGACTTTGTCTTGGAGATGTTCGGCCACGCCAAGCATGACCGAGTCACCGATCGCGGTGAGCACACCGTTGGAGTTGGACGGCGGTCCGCTTTGTTTTGTTGGGGTCGGGGTCGGCGTCACCGCTCCGTCGGTCGCCGCAGTCGGGGCGGAAGTCGGGGTCGGAGCAGGGGTCGGACGCGGTGTGGCGTCGATCAAGATGCTGGTCGGTCCGCCATCGTCGATACCGATCGCCGCGGCCACATCGGGGGCGAGTTGTTGATTGGCGGTGGGAGCGGTGGCTAGCCCGGCGGCAACGAGTGCGATGGCCGCGACGCTTACCCCGCTACCGACCAGGACACGCTGGGTGAGGTACCCGCGGTCTTCAGGCGGGGAACCCCGCCAATCATCGAAGAAGCGCTTGATCGAGCCGCGTCGGATCGGCATTTCGACGTAGCGGTAAGACAATTCAGCCAGACCAAAGGTGAGGCCAAAGCGCACGACCAGGAGCGGAATGCCGTCGATGCCCACATCAAGATCGGGTCGAGTAACCATGAATACCGGCCAGTGCCACAGGTAGAGGCCATAAGACCGCTGGCCGATGTAGCGCCAAGGCTGAGTCCCGAG
>JAFMCH010000102.1 GCA_017857875.1 Actinomycetota bacterium
TGACCGTGACCGACGTGTTCGGTAACCCGGTGCAGACCAGTACCGGTTCTTCACTAACGGATGACACGGGCGTGGTTGCGCTTGTGGCTACTGGTGAGCTGTTGTTGGCTGGTTTCAATACCAACCTGGTGGCGGCAACTGGTGTTGATGGCACTGCGCGAGTCGCATTCATCGCTGGCAATGCCAGCGGTGAGGGCTCGATCACAGCTGTTCCGTTGAATGCCACATCCGCGTCGAAGACACCGGCGTGGCGTCCCGCTTACATCCCGCCTGTTGGTGCTTCGGCACCGGCACTGACCTCGGTCGCTGAGGTGAAGGTGGGTAGTGGCCCGGATACAACCTCGATCGTGATTGAGGGTTCGCGTGAGAACCGTACGATCATTGTCGACGGTGCAACGTCGGGTATCGCGGCGGGTACGACAGTTCGTCCGTGGATTAAGTTCCCCGGCGAGACCGAATACACCCAGGGTGCTGCTTCGCGGCAGATTGTTGCCGTGGGTGACCTTGGCGCTGGTGAGTTCCAGTGGCAGCGTCAGACAAGTAAGAAGATCTATGTGTACTTCCGTACTGAGGATGGCACTCAGCAGTCGCTTCGGGTTATCATTCCCGGACGATGAAACACGTAAGGGGCTAGGCAACTAGCTTCTGGTGGTGGGCCTCTCGACTTCGGTCGGGGGGCCCACTGCTTTTCCCCGGTGCTTCCTTTCGCTGACTGGCGCCTTGCTAATAAATTGTGTCTTCTGTTATGTTGACCTAACACATATGCCGTGAAGCGTTGGTGAGTATGCACCGGAACGTGCGGCTCAACATGAAGGAGAACACAAATGTATCGATCAATGACTACCGGCAGGCGCATGCTTGCTGGTGTGGCCGCCGGTGCGCTGGCTTTGACCATGATTCCGCTGGTTGGCGCTGCGGCATCGTCAGCAGCCACCCCCGCTGACTCGGCTATCATCTCTCCGGCCGAAGACATAACCATTGTTATCTCCGGCTCACGGGACGGTAGAGAAGTCATGGTAGAGGGCGGGGTCAGTGGCATGGAGGCTTACGCCCAGGTGCGTCCGATGATCAAGCTTCCCGGTGAGACCGTTTACACCACGGGCCGTGATTATGTGGATCTGCTTCCCCCTCCTGATGGCGCCGCGGCTGGTGATACGCAATTTAATTGGCAGCGCAAGACCAACAAGAAGATCTATGTGTACTTCCGGACCATAAATGGTGAGTTCCAGTCAAAGCGAGTCATCATTGCTGCCCGATGACACAGATGTGGGGCTAGGCAACTAGCTTCTGGTGGTGGGCCTCTCGACTTCGGTCGGGGGGCCCACTGCTTTTCCCCGGTGCGTCCTGCCGCTGACTGGCGCTTTGCGAGGTGGTTTCGGGCGGGAAACCACCTCGCAAGGCGCCAGTCAACGGGGGAAGTGATGCAGCATCTACTAAGTAATCGTTGAGAAATGCGACGCAATCGCGAAAATCTTGACCGGAAAACATGCGCAATCTGCTTCGACGATGCACCGTGATGCCCTAGCGTCAACTACAGGGGCACATATGGATCAACTGGGGAATCTACGGGGCACGGCAATAAGCGCATCGACACAGGCGGTGCGCCCACATACCGAAGCACTTCCGCTCACGGTCTCATTGCTGGGGCCGCAGGTCATTGTGCGCAATGGCAACGTCCTGCCCGCACCGGCGCCGCAGCAACGCCGAGTGCTAGCGCTGTTGGCCACTCATCCGGGCGAAGTGGTGGCACGGGAGTGGATATCTCGCGGTCTGTGGGGTTCGGCCACCCTCACCCAATTGCGTGGACTACAGGTGTATGTATCGAATTTGCGCAGCGCGTTAGGTAAATCTGCCATCGACTTAGTCGGCAATGGTTACCGGCTCAACATCGATCCCCAAGGCATTGATGAGGTCGTCTTTAAGGATTCCTTAGCGCTCGGTCATATGGCCATGTCGCAGGAGCTCTTCGACGACGCCATCGGTCTGTTCACTTCAGGGCTGAGCCTGTGGCGGGGTGAACCCTACGACGATCTTCCACACGGAGAGTTCATCGCTCGCCGAGCGGGCCTGCTGGAGGCTAAGCACGCCGCCGAAGATGCTCTGCTGCGGGCGCGAGTGGAATTGCTGCGCGACGTAGGCGGCGCTGAGGCGTTAGTGCCTCGTTCGGCCGAGGTTTATGCCGAGCAGCCGCGCCGGGAGGGGCGCATGATGTTGCATCTGCGCTGCCTTATGGTGGCCGGGCGCATGGCTGATGCGGCCGCAATCGCCAATGAATACCGCAATCGACTGCGGGCTGAGGTGGGTGTCGAGCCGGGCGCGGGCTTCTCCGAGTTCTACTCACGCCTGACCCGCCGAGACCCGGCGCTTTTGCCCCAAGCTTGGGGTTCGTCGGTAAATATGCCGACCTATGCCACCCCGCTGCTTGGTCGCGACCGTGAACTCGACCTTGCCGTCAATCTCTTGCGCGGCAATTCCACCCGCCTACTCAGCGTGGTGGGAGTGAGTCAGGTGGGCACCACGCGGTTGGCCGCATCAATCGCCGAGGTGTTTGGGCTCGGGTTGCCCGGCGGTGTGGTCTGGGTGGGGCCAGAGAGCAGCGACGATGCGGAGGCCATGTTGACCGCGGTGGCGACCAGCGTCGGTGTCAACGGCTCACTGGCTGAGTTTCGTCAGCGGTTACCCAAGACCCTCGGCGCCCGGCGCACCCTGGTGGTCATTGATGGCGCAACGCCGGGGCGCCTGACCGCTGGGCTGGCCGTCCTATTGGCGGCTGGGCCGAAAGTGTCGATCCTGCTCACCGGCACCAAGCCAGCCGGGCTGGCATCAGAACAAATCATTACATTGCACCCCTTTTCGGCCGTCGCGGGTAGTGGCCCCTCTCCTGCCGCGGAGTTCGTCATGGGTTGCGCGGCAGCACTCGGTGTGCCTCTGCCGGTGGAGACATCGGTGATCGAGGAGCAGGTGGCGGCCTCCACGGGGCTGCCAGCCGACCTCGAGCAGGTGGTGATCGACCTACTCAGCGGGCCCGTTGAGTCGTAATCACGACTCCGCTGGTTGGGCTCTGTGTTGAGATTCCCCCGGGCATGCTCTGGGGCTATTCCCAGTCCTCAAGGGCATTGCATAAGAAATCGTTAGCGTCTCCGCAACAGTCACCTTGGTGTCGGGCGGCGTGTTCGCTCCAGGCTCCGTGAGTCGGAAACATCAGGCTCGGCCCCAACCAGGGGTCGCCCGTAGTTGTCGCTCCCTACAGCGATGAGCCGCGGGCTGTTGGTGAGAACGGAGCTGCCGTGTCCGTGGATCTTGGATACGTGGCCGGTGGCCTACTGACAGTTCTGTTTACATCTCAGCCGCAACCGCGGCTCTAACTGAAAGGAAAAGGCATTGTCTAAAGCAATGCGCATGGGCAAGCGAACGCTTGCCGGCGTGGCTGCGGGTGCCTTGGGATTGGCGTTGATTCCCTTTGTGGCGACGACGTCTGCCAGTGCTGCGCCAGTTTCAGCATCGGCTCTAGCGACAGCGACTGTGGCAGCGGTGCGTCCCACGGGCGCATCCCCGGCAGCGGTCTTGTCGATCCCTCGGTCCAAAGCATCCTGGACGGGTGCAGCCAGCTTCACGGCTAGCAATCTCAATACGGTTGACCTAACTATCGCCCCGACCGCTGCTGCCATCATGACTCTTGATGACACTGCTTCTTCGGAAGACACCGCCACACTGGGCCAGAACGCTACGGCCGTAGGTGTGACGACGGGAGCGTCCGGGGATGATTCGCTCATCAGGTTCAATGTGGATACCGCCGGTACTTATGCGGGCGCGATCTACAATGGAACTGACACGGTGGGTTTCTCCTTCACGACAGCCGGCGCGCCGACCAGCATGACGCTGACCCCGGCGACCCAAACGGTGTTGGTTGGTGCCGTGGGAACTGTCACGGTGACCTTGAAGGACGCTTTGGGCAACACCACCCAGCCGCAGACTGCCGACACGGTGGGTGTG
>JAFMCH010000103.1 GCA_017857875.1 Actinomycetota bacterium
CCGATTGCCTGCAGCTCCGCGGACGGAAAAACCTCAGAGCCGAAGATCACCGGCACGTTTGCCGCGCGGATCTGCTCAATCAATCGCGCTACTTCAGCCGGTGACGGATCGTCAAAACTATCGGGCTGGATGGCGCCGACAACCTCCCAGCCGTAGTTATCAGCGAAGTAGGCATACGCATCGTGGTAGGTCACGAGTTTTAGCTGTCCCTCGGGCACCGTTTGCTGATCGGCGCGGACTGCCACGTCCAGTTTGGCTGCCTCGACTGCAAACGCATCGAAGTTCGCCTGGAACGCCTCAGCATTTGCCGGGTCGCGCTCGCTGAGTACCTCACGGACGATATCGGCGTATTCGATGGCGTAGCTCGGATCGGTCCACAGATGCGGGTTGGGCTTGCCCTCCTCCTCTGGGAAGGAGAAGTCAAAGATGTATTCCGACTCTGGGAGCGCCAGCGTGCCGATCTCTACGATTTCTGCGCCGGGCTTGAGATTCGCCTCGGCCAACTCAATCGTCGGGTCTTCTAGCTTGAGGCCGTTGACAAAAACAATGTCGGCCTTGCTGAGCAGTTCAGCAGTCTGGGGCGCGGGTTCGAAGGTGTGCGAATTCGTACCCTCGGGCACGATGCCTTCGATCGTGACCAGGTCACCGCCCACGGCTGAGGTGATCGAGGTCAACGGCGAAACCGTGGTGGCCACGATGAGTTTGGTCGAACCGTCCGAAGCGGTGGACGAGGCGTCGTTTGAGTCCGAACCACATGCGCTGAGCGTGAGGGCACCGGCGAGGGTCAGGGCGGCTAGGGCTGGAGTTCCTTTTCTACGCATGCGCTAAGTCTATGCCCAGTTTATGCAAATGCAAATTATTCGCGATAAGGCATGTTTGGCTCTGGAGTCGTATCCGGGCTAACGCACGAATGAGCGTGAATGGCCCGGTAGGGTAACCGGCGTGACGGAGCGAAAAGCAAGCCCGACGCCCGAGCAGTTACAGGCCGAGGTGGAGCAGGCCCGCGATGACCTCGTGGCATCCATGTCGGCTCTTCGTACCCAAACCACTCCGGCAGCCTTGATGCAGCGTGGCAAGAACGCGGTGACGGAGTTCTTTGTCGACGAATTCGGTGGAATTCGCCCAGAACGCGTGGCGTTGGCCGCCGGCGTCGTCGTCACCTTGGTGGTGCTGCGCCGCTGGCGCCGCTCCCGTCGGCAGCGCTGATAATCGCCATGAACACGCCCCATTCCGATCGCCTCGTCATCTTTGGTATCACCGGTGATCTTGCCCACAAGATGACCCTGCCCTCGCTGTACCACCTGGAAAAGCGTGGGCTACTGAACGTGGCGATCATCGGTGTCGCCAAAGATGCACTGTCAGACGACCAACTGTGGGCCATGACCCGTGCCGCGGTCAGATCGGTGGAGTCTGCAGCCGGCCACGAGGTCGACGAGCAGGTTCTCACCCGCCTGGTTGAGCGCATGACGTTCGTCGGCGGAGATTTCCTCGATGCAGGGCTGTACGAGCGCCTAGCCGCTCACCTTGGTGATGCGGCGCATCCATTGTTCTACCTGGAGATTCCACCCTCCTTGTTCGGGCCTGTCGTGGAGCAGTTGGGTGCTGCCGGCCTCACTGAGGGCGCTCGGGTGGCCGTGGAAAAACCATTCGGCACCAGTTTGGACTCAGCGCGCGAACTCAATGACCGACTGCACAAGGTCTTGGACGAAGATCAGATCTTGCGGATCGACCATTACCTGGGCAAGGAGCCAGTTCAAGACATCGCCTTCGTTCGATTCGCGAACTCTTGGCTTGAACCGCTGTGGCGGCGCCAGTACATCGAGATGATTCAGATCACGATGGCTGAGCCATTCGGCGTTGAGGATCGCGGCAGTTTCTACGACCACGTCGGCACACTTCGTGACGTCGTTCAAAATCATCTCCTGCAGGTGCTCGCACTTGTATTGATGGAACCCCCTGGGGCCGGCAGCGATCCCATCGGGCATCGACGACTCGATGTGTTCGAAGCTATTCGCCCGCTGGCACCCGCAGACGTTGTCCGAGGTCAATATGAGGGATATCGCGGCATTCCCGGCGTATCGGCTGACTCCCAGACAGAGACGTTTGTCGCCGCGCGTTTCCATTGCGACACATGGCGATGGGCTGGGGTACCCATCATGGTCCGATCAGGCAAGAAGCTGCCGGTCAAGGCCACCGAGGTGGTCGTTCGGTTTCGTAAGCCGCCGCACTTCAGTTGGGGTGGGCGCGTGCAACACGTGGCCGGTCACGATGATTTCTTGATCCAGATCGGTGACCCCTCGGGAATCGCGTTCGGACTACGGGTGAAGAAGCCAGGGGTTGACGAGGTCGAACCGCAAATGCTGTCCTTGGATTTTCCTTCCACGATCGGTGATCTACCCACTCCATATGAGCGCCTGCTCCATGACGCGATGACTGGTGATCACACGCTGTTTCCACGTTGGCCCGCTGTTGAAGCGACCTGGCGAATCGTGCAACCGGTGCTCGATGCGCCGCCGCCGGTGTTGCCCTATGCGGCAGGCACATGGGGTCCTCCCGAGGCCGATCGTATGGCTCGACATTGGGGTGGTTGGCGTGATCCGCGGGCTCGCGCCTAGTCCGCATCGATAAACGTGACGGTGTCGCCGGGGGTCCACGCCGCCGCGAGTGACGGCTGAGCGAGCACGCCCAGAACGGGGTACCCGCCGGTCACGGGATGATCTGGGCCCATCACCACCGGTAGTCCACTCGTTGGAAT
Source organism: Actinomycetota bacterium (assembly GCA_017857875.1). Taxonomy (GTDB): domain Bacteria; phylum Actinomycetota; class Actinomycetes; order S36-B12; family S36-B12; genus M55B157. Next base: position 2,756 of record JAFMCH010000103.1, read on the forward strand.
CTGGACTGCGCCGACCGCGAGGGGCCGTGAAGGTGGTGGGCCACCTGCAGGGGTAGCGATGGTGTCTGGGCTAGTCAGTCGAACTCCCACCCGATTGCTCAGCGAAGAGACCACGTAGTGAGTCGATGTCAATCGAGTCCATGCGGGCCCGCCGAACAGGTCGGCGTCGGGACCCCGACGAATCGCGACGACATGATGGCCCTCGGCGTCGTGTGGTGGTGCCGGAACGTGATCAACCGCCGGAGGGTCAGCCATGAAGGTGTCGATATTGAAGTGGTCTCCTGCACGGAGTGGCGGCGGTCCGATTCCGGCTAATACGTCGGTGGAACGAGAACCCAGCACTGGATCCACATCGACGCCACCACGGACCGCGAGCCATCGCCGCAGGCCCGATAGGGGCTGGTCAAGTACAAGGTGTGCGCCGGCACCTAGATGGATAGGGCTATAGGAATCAATGGGGACCGACTGACCATGCCGCGCGACACTGAGGCCACCCCTGGCTCCGGTAACAGCGACCGTAACCGCCCGTGTTACCGACATCTCGAAACCACCACCGACGATTTCTAGGCCCGCTGCCCGTGCATCGTTGCCGACTAAACGTTGGGCGAGATCGAAGTCGGGTGGACTCCATGGACCGCTGCGGCCTACCGCGATATCACCGAAACCGGTTCGTCCTCGATCGACGATGATGGCTGACGCACCTGTTGAAATGATTTCGATATCGGCAGGTGCGCGCGCGGTGAGCGCAGAGGGTGAGCGCTCCTTCGACACGCCAGGTCGTTCCAGTGTTCGCACTGGAATCACGGGCCTGATGGGGTGGAATCGCACGCGGGTGCCCGGTTGAAGGAGTGCCGGGGGAGTGGTGTGTTCATCGAATAACCGCGTCTGTGTTGTACCCAATAGGTGCCAGCCACCGGGTGATTCCCGTGGATAGACTGCGGAGTAGTGAGCTGCAATGGCTACGGATCCGGCTGGCACGGCGGTTCGAGGTTCTGGTCGGCGTGGTAGGTGCAATTGGCTCGGCAGGCCAGTGAGATAGCCGAATCCTGGGGCAAAGCCACAGAAGGCTACACAGTAAAGCTGTTGCGAATGCATGCTGATCACCTGATCTACACCCATCGCACAAGACCGAGCTACCTCGTCGAGATCAGCGCCGTCGTACACCACGTCCAGGGTGACGATCGCGGGGTTAGCCTCAGTGTCAGTGTCAGTGTCAGTG
>JAFMCH010000037.1 GCA_017857875.1 Actinomycetota bacterium
CCGTGGCGCACTCCCCCCTGGACAGTGACCTCATCGGCCTCGAATTTCATGCGCGCACCCCGACCAACACCTAGACGTCGGCGACGAAGCTGATCGGCGATATCGGCCGTCGTCAGATGCACACCAGCGGGCACACCCTCGACAATCGCCGTGAGAGCCTGACCATGGGACTCCCCCGCAGTAAGCCAGCGCAACATGGGTGAATCTTGTCAGATAACCCCGGGCAAGCCAGCGGCGATAGCAACTCCCGCCAACATCGATGGGCCGAAGGGCACGCGCATGCCCATACGTTGAGACAGCGAACCGGTTGACATCAACACCCGAACGATCGCAACCAACGCACCCACTACGAAACCGGCGAGGACACCGATAAACACCGACTCCCAGCCCAGCCAACCCAGATAGCAGCCCATGACCGGGCTCAGTTTCACGTCACCCATACCCATTCCGCCTGCGGCCATCATGCTCAAGATCACAAAGATCAGACCGACTAAGAAAGCCGCGATAGTGGCCCGCAGTAAGTCGCCCCAGGCGCCCAAGAAGGCTGCAGCAACGAGGAAACAGGCGAATCCGCCCACGCCGAAAGGCACAACAAGTCGATCGGGTAACCGGTGTCGGGCCAGGTCAGCGCACGAGACGACCAGTGCGGCCAGACCAAACCACCACCACGCCAGCACCACAACCGAGGGCCCCACAAGGATGGCAATGCCAGCACCGATCACGATTCCGATGGGGATCACGACAGTTCGAGGCGCATTAACCGTGGCGTCGGCCAGGCCCCAGCGCACCAGGTTTGGTGTCCACCATCCGGTGGCCAGACCCATCATCGAGCCGACGATGACTAGCGCTACAACGCTCACCAACTCGACTCACCATCCCTCAAGTCGCCCCGCACACCGACGGCTATGACTCGCCTGCCGCTAGTCGGGCTGATAGCACCTGTCGCATGCGATCGACAGGTGCCTTGAGCCCGGTCATCATTTCGATCTGTCCAACGGCTTGCCACAGCAACAAGTCTGCCCCGGTCGCCACGGGAGCCCGAGCGTCTTGCCACACCTGCGTCAACCGTGTGGGCCAAGGTGCGTATGCCACGTCCATCAGCAAAGTCTGACCAACGTCGCCCAGTGTGCCGTCACCAAACGGGTGCTCGCCAGTGCCGTCGACGTGCTGTGGACAGGGCAGGTCGGCACCCTCCCACGCATCGCCGGGCAGCGTCGAGACCACCAGATCTGCCTGCCACAGGTGTGATGTCCCGGATAGTGATTGGGCAATCCCCTCCGGCGCACCCTGCACCTTCAGGCCCCACTGTTCGCCCATGTGAGCCAGTTCCAGAGCGGCCGCCGGACGCCGGGCAATGATCGTCACCTCACACCGCTCGCCTCCGGGCAATAGCGCAATCGCCGCGAGTGCACTTCGGGCGGTCGCCCCCGCGCCGATCACCGTGGCGGTGCCGGGTTCCCAATCTGTGGCCGGTGCTACCGACTTAATCGAAGCCACCATGCCGGCCACATCAGTGTTACTGCCCACCCGCTTTCCATGTGCCCACGTGACCGTATTGGCAGCACCCACACGCTGGGCTAGTGGGTCAATGTCATCAAGAAGTGGCAAGACCGCTTCCTTCAACGGCATCGTCAGGCTTAGTCCTACCCAGGTTTCATCGCAACCATTCAAAAAGTCCGCCAGCTGCCCACGGGTGATGTCATACGCCCGGTACTGCCAATCCAGCCCGAGCTCCTGGTAGGCCGCGTTATGCAACAGCGGCGACAGACTGTGCGATATCGGTGACCCCAACACACCCGCTCGACGCACGTTGCTCACGGGCTCAGACTCTAGCCGTTGAACTAGCCGGCTGGTTCAAGGATTCCGGCGGCCACCTGTTCGGCATAGTTTCGCTGGAATTGAGCCTTGAGTTCCAAGAACTTTTCATACGACGCGGTGAAACGCGTGATGCGCTCTGCTGGGTTGACCGTGACAAAGTAGAGCCAGTCGCCGTTTGCAGGTTTCAAGGCAGCCTCGATTGCCGCCTGACCCGGGGAATTAATCGGCGTGGGTGGCAGGCCTGCGTTGCGATACGTGTTGTAGGCCGAGTCGGTTTGGAGCATCTCCTCGGTGACGATGAGCGTCGTCGTGCCCAGGGCGTAGTTGATCGTCGAGTCAAGTTCAAGGCGCTGGTTGATAGCCAGCCGGTTATAGATCACGCGGGCCACCTTGCGGAAATCACTCGGTGCAGCCTCTGCTTCGATCAGCGACGCCACCGTCAGCACTTCATAGGGCGTAAAACCGAGGCGTTGGGACTTCTTGACCAGGTTGGTTTCGGTGGCGGCCACGTTGAAGCGATCGACCATATCGGAGATCACATCGTCTGCAGTTGCACCGGGGAGCACCGTGTAGGTTGCCGGAAAAAGCAGCCCCTCAAACTGCCCGGATGACCAGGTGGGTGCCTCGACCGCGGTTGGCTGAGACACCGCGGCGAGCAGCTCCGACTCGGCAATGCCAGTGGAGGCTGACGTGACCGCCAGGGTGTCACGTAAGCGCAGACCTTCCCGCAACACCAACGGCGGTTCACGAAAAGCCGCATCTACGAGTCGATCGATGGCCTCACTCGCGGCCAAACCCGTGACCATGTTGTACACGCCAGGCCCGATGGTCGCGGCGCGCTCATCCAATTCGGCGGCCGCCAGGAACGCGCTTACCGACCCCACGACACCGGCATCGGTCAGGCGCTGACCCACCGACGTGAGCGAGTCACCCGGCTGAACGACAACGACCGTCGCGATTCCTGGCGTGAAAGCCGCGCTCTCGTCGGGCAACGCCGAGCGAATCGTCAACCCAGCCCAGGTCACACAGGCGACAAGGAACGTCACGCCGACGAGAGCAACGACACGCCGAATGCGACTGCGATCATTGCGAGAAGGCGGCAGCGCCTCATCGTGAAGAAACGGCAGGAGTTGGCTCACAACTATCCCTTCTCTTACTGGCCGAGTCTCAGGGTCTAGGTGGGTCCGCGCTTGTGGCGCGGCTTGCGCTTGCCCTCGAGGGTAACCCGGACGCCGGGTATTTCACCTGTTTGACGCTCAGCCTCTAGCGCATAATCAAGGAACACCGATGCAGCCGCCTGGTCGATCACGTGCCGAGCCGTACGTGACGACCGACCGCTGGCGGACAGGGCCCGGCCGGCCTCAACGGTTGAGAGACGTTCGTCAACCAAGAACACTGGCAGTCCCTCACGCGATCGTGCCAATTGCTCAGCGAATGCGACGGCCGCCGAGGCGGCGGTCCCGTACTCACCGCTCAGCAGCAACGGGAGACCAACGAGCACACCGACCGCATCGTGCTCATCTATCAACAGCCCGATCTCCCCTAGCGGGTCGGCGCTGCGTTCAAGGGTTACCACCGGGAGCGACATCGTTCGATCGGCATCACTGCGAGCCACGCCCACGCGAACCGATCCGACATCAATGGCCAGCACCACCCCTGCGGGCACCCGACTCACGCCTACGCCTGGGAATGCTCGCGCAGTAGCATGGCGACGCTCGCGAAAGCATCGTCAACACCTGCAACATTGGTGCCACCGCCTTGAGCGACATCATCCTTGCCGCCGCCGCGACCATCAACCGCTGATAGTCCGCTTCGCAGCACATCTTTCGCGGTAATGCCCAGTTCACGACATCGATCGTTTACGGCTGCCACCAACGAAACTCGGTCGTTATCCGCTGCGGCGCCCACAACGACGACACCTCGGTCAGGTCGCGTGGTTGCTCGAGCGCGCACCGTGAGATCGCGCAATTCATTACTCGAGACACCGTTAGGGGCTCGGAAAGTCCACAGTCGGAATTCGCCATAATCCTGGCCCTCTCCGATAATGCCGTCCACGTTACTGGTCAGCTGGGCACTGCGAACCTGCTGCAACTGCTTCTCAGCATCTTTGAGCTTGGCCACCAACCCCTCGATGCGTACGGGCAACTCAGCCGGTGGAACTTTGATCAGGCCGGCCAGATTACTGACGAGGACATGCTCCATGGCCAGGTGTCGATATGCGTCGACGCCAACGAGGGCTTCGATGCGACGCACCCCGGTGCCGATGGATCCCTCGCCAATAAAGGTGACGACACCCAATTGACCGGAGCGTTGCGCATGTGTACCTCCGCAAAGTTCATGTGCCCAGTCACCTACCGATACGACTCTCACCTGCTCGCCATATTTCTCTCCGAACAACGCCATCGCGCCAAAAGCACGGGCTTGATCTATGTGCATGATGTTGGCATGCACGTCAAGGTCAGCAGATAAGACGTCGTTGACGAGCGCCTCAGCATCGGCAAGCACAGAAGGTGGCACGGCCGCTGCGTGGGGAAAATCGAAACGGAACCGACCGGGAGCGTTTTCTGAACCCATCTGGGTTGCGGTTTCCCCAAGGAGCTGACGAAAAGCCCGGTGCACCAGGTGTGTAGCAGTGTGGGCCCGAGAAATCGCTCGGCGTCGCTCGCTGTCAACGACTCCAAGCATCTGCGAGCCGCTGGCGATCTCACCCGAGACGACGCGGGCACGATGCACGAATAGTCCGGGGACGGGCGACTGCACATCGTAGACCTCGGCTACGCCACCATCAGCGGTCGTAATCGTGCCGGTATCACCAAGTTGACCGCCGGCCTCTGCATAAAAGGGCGTCCGATTAACGATGATCTCCAGATGCTCGTCGATGCCCGCGCTGGCAATTACCTCTCCGTCGCGAAGCAGACCGGTGATGAGCCCATCGGTACTGATTTGGTCGTAGCCAGTGAAGGCCGTGACACCGCCGGAATCGAGGATCGAGCGATATGCGGTAATCGGCGTGACACCGGCCTTGCGTGTGCGCGCATCGGCTTTGGCCCGCTCGCGTTGCTCCTCCATGAGTCGCGTGAAGCCATGTTCGTCAACGTCCAGACCCTGTTCCCGCGCCATTTCCAGGGTTAGTTCGATGGGGAACCCGTAGGTGTCATGCAGTGCGAAAGCCTTGTCACCGGGAAGGGTGGCCGTTCCGTTGGTTCGGACCTCTTGGGCGGCAAGATCAAAGATCTGAGTGCCGGTGCGTAATGTCTGGAGGAACGCCGCTTCCTCTTGCACAGCAATACTGTTGATTCGCCCGGCTTCGTCATTGAGTCCGGGATATTGCGGTGCCATGGCTTCGACAGTTGCGCTGACCAACTCTCCGATGGCAGGTTCCTCGCAACCCAATGTGCGCATAGTTCGAACAACACGACGCAGAAGCCGGCGCAGTACATAGCCGCGGCCCTCATTGCCTGGTAGTACGCCATCTCCGATCAGGAAGGTGCAGGTGCGACTGTGATCGGCAATGACGCGTAGGCCAACATCTACTGGTGTGTCATGTCCATAGGCAGCGCCGGTCAGCGCACTCGCCCGCTGCAAGATGGCCATGGTGGTGTCGATCTCGTAAATATTGTCGACGCCCTGCAACAGCGCTGCCATTCGCTCGAGGCCAAGCCCGGTGTCAATGTTCTTCGCAGGTAGGTCGCCTAGGATCGGAAAGTTTTCCTTATCATTTCCCGCACCTCGCTCGAACTGCATGAAGACCAGATTCCACACCTCCAGGTACCGATCTTCATCGGCGATCGGACCGCCCTCACGGCCAAATTCGGGACCGCGATCAAAGTAAATCTCCGAGCATGGCCCACAGGGCCCAGGAACGCCCATCGACCAAAAGTTGTCGGCTTTGCCTCGGCGCTGAATACGGTCTTTCGGAACACCAACATCACGCTGCCAAATCTCGGCCGCTTCGTCATCGTCGTGATAGACCGTCACCCACAATTTATCTTCAGCGAACCCATAGCCACCATCAGCGATGCTCGTTGTCAACAATTCCCAGGCATAGGGAATTGCTGTCTGTTTGAAGTAGTCGCCGAAACTAAAGTTGCCCGCCATTTGGAAAAATGACGCGTGCCGAGTGGTCTTGCCGACCTCGTCGATATCGAGGGTGCGCACCACCTTCTGCACACTCGTCGCTCGTGGGTAAGGCGCCGCGATCTCGCCGAGAAAATAAGGCTTGAACGGGACCATGCCCGCATTGACAAAGAGCAATGTCGGATCGTCAAGGAGTAGGGACGCAGATGGCACAACTTGATGATCACGATCTGCAAAGAAGCGCAAAAATCGGGTGCGGATCTCCGCAGACTCCATCAGGTATGTCCTTCCGTTGCTGTGTGATGTGACGCGGTATCGCGCGGCGGTGACATGCGCTGAGTGTGCTTAGCAGCGGCCAATGCTCGGGCAGCTGCAGTTCCAGAGCTGCCCGCCACCTCGGGTCCGTCGTTCTCTGGCGTGCCCAAGCCGGAGAGTCCTCGCTGCACGAGATCTTTTGCCCCCGTAGCCACCGCGCTAGCCGACTCCGTCGCCGCGTACACGCTGCCGACAACGCCCCGCTGTCTGGCCTGCTCGATCAATTGCTGCCCCTTACGGTAGGCCAGCACCCCACCTGTCGCGCCGAGGGCGAACCAAAACGTGCGAGCCATCGTCGTCACACCCCTTTCGCCGACCGTTAGGACGTCACCTACTCGTCGTCAGACCCTAATGCCTTGCGCAGGCGCTGATGAATATCGGCCCATCTAGCCTCAGCCCCGTGCTGCGTGGCGTGGTAATAACGTCGACCGTGTAGCTCCTCGGGCGCATACCGCTGGGAAACAACGCCTTCGGGATAGTCATGTGGGTACTGATATCCCGCGCCATGGCCCAGATCAGCCGCACCTGAATAGTGACCGTCTCGCAGGGCTGCGGGAACCGACCCACCCAAGCCACCGTCGATGTCAAGCAACGCAGCCTCGAGTGCCTGGGTCACCGCGGCAGACTTGGGGGCAAGACTGAGGTGGATCGTGGCTTGAGCCAGAGTCAAGCGCGCCTCAGGCAGCCCAATGAGAGCCACGGCCTGGGCAGCAGCAACTGCAGTGAGCAACGCGGATTGATCCGCAAGACCAATGTCTTCACTAGCCAAGATAACGAGTCGACGAGCGATGAAGCGGGGATCTTCACCCGCCGTGAGCATGCGGGCCAGGTAGTGCAACGCTGCGTCGACGTCGCTTCCGCGGATGCTTTTGATGAAGGCGCTGATCACGTCGTAATGCTGATCGCCGGCCCGGTCATAGCGAACCGCATTGGTCGAAACCGCCTGCTCAACAGCAGCCAACGTGATGACGGGATCATCCGGATCCAAACAACCCGCGGCAGCCTCCAATGCTGTGAGCGCTCGGCGGGCATCGCCAGCAGCCAAACGAATTAGATGATGTCGGGCTTCATCGGCCAGTGCGTAGCGCCCTGAATACCCGCGGTCATCTGCCAGGGCTCGATCCAAGACGGTGCCAATGTCATCGGCATTCAAAGATTGCAGCGGGGCGATAACGCTGCGAGATAGCAACGGACTGACGATTGAAAAACTTGGGTTTTCGGTGGTGGCGGCGATAAGGGTGACCCATCCGTTCTCGACCGCCGGTAACAGTGAGTCCTGCTGGGTCTTGCTGAAGCGATGGACCTCGTCGACAAAGAGCACCGTTCGACGGTCATACATGGCCACGTCGTTACGTGCCCGGTCGACAACGGCGCGAACCTCCTTCACACCGGCCGTCACCGCAGATAACTCCACGAATCTCTGCCCGATGGCCTGTGAGATCACCCGGGCGAGTGTTGTCTTGCCCGTTCCAGGTGGTCCCCACAAAATAATGGAGATCGCACTGGACAGATCACCGGTCAAAAGCCGAAACAGTGGGGTTCCAGGCATTACCAGTTGCTGTTGGCCGATGAGTTCTTCGATCGAGCGCGGCCGCATGCGCGCGGCCAAGGGGGCACCCGGTGGAGGTGTCGATGATTCGAACAAGGTGCCCTCGGTTGTCATGAGCCGCGGTCGATCACGCGCTGTCGTCGGTTACGCCCAGAGCATCTGGATCGATGTCAATCCCCGCTTCAAGGCGTTGCTGCTCCGAGATCGGTGCTGGCGCCCCAGTGAGGGGATCTTGGCCACCGCCCGTCTTGGGAAATGCGATGACTTCTCGAAGTGATGTGGCCCCGGCTAGCAGCATGGCTATGCGGTCCCATCCAAAAGCGATTCCTCCATGCGGCGGGGGGCCATATGCAAATGCATCGGTCAAGAAGCCAAACTGCTCATTAACCTGAGCTTTCGTCATGCCAAGGAGCGCGAAGACCCGCTCCTGCACCTGGGCTTGGTAGATGCGCAAGGATCCACCGCCGATCTCATTTCCGTTGCAAACCAGATCATATGCATAGGCCAACGCCTGGTCAGGAGCTTGCTCGAAAGTATCAATCCAGTCAGCATTTGGGGAGGTAAAAGGATGATGCACGGCCGTCCAACCTGAACTGCCACCGTCTGCCTCAACGGCTTCGAACATAGGGGCATCAACCACCCACACAAACGACCATTCGTTCGGATCAGTGAGTTCCAGGCGCCGCGCGATCTCTACACGAGTGGCTCCCAATAGCGCTTGAGACAAGGGCCGCGGACCCGCCGCAAAGAATACGCAGTCACCGGCGGCCGCACCCGTTGCCGCCAGCAAACCGACCCGTTCAGTCTCTGACAGGTTCTTGGCGACCGGACCGCCAACGGATCCATCAAGGCCAAACGTCACATAAGCCAGGCCCTTTGCCCCTCGCTGTTTGGCCCACTCCTGCCATGCATCGAATTGACGGCGAGGTTGATCGGCGCCTCCTGGCATAACTACGGCGCCCACGTAGTCGGCTTGAAACACCCGGAAAGGTGTCTCTGAAAAGTAGGTGGTGAGGTCAACGAGTTCGATTCCAAAACGCAGATCGGGCTTATCGGTGCCGAAACGCCGCATCGCTTCGGCATAGGACAGGTGGTTGATCTCACCAATCTCAATGCCGAGAATGTGATTCCAAAGGGCTCGCACGACTGCTTCACCAACGTCAATGACGTCCTGCTGGTCAACGAAAGACATCTCGATGTCTAGTTGCGTGAACTCCGGTTGACGATCGGCGCGAAAGTCCTCGTCGCGGTAACAGCGCGCAATCTGGAAATATCGTTCGAGCCCGCCCACCATGAGTAGTTGCTTGAACAATTGCGGAGACTGAGGTAGCGCGTACCAGTTGCCCGGCTGCAGACGCACCGGCACCAAGAAGTCGCGTGCACCTTCGGGCGTGGATCGAGTGAGTGTCGGAGTCTCAACCTCCACGAAACCGCGCTCATACAGAACATCACGGGCGATACGGTTGGCGTCTGAGCGCATACGCAGAGCTTCATTGGCTTTTGGCCGGCGCAGGTCCAGGTACCGGTAACGCAAGCGTGTCTCGTCTCCGACGCTCACGCGATCATCGATCGGAAACGGCAGCGGAGCGCTCGGACTCAAGACCCTAACCTCGCTGGCGATTACCTCAATGTCACCGGTCGCCAGGTCGGCATTCTGGTTACCGTCGGGACGATTCTGAACGACTCCCGTCACCTGAATGCAGTATTCGTCTCTGAGGTCATGGGCTACCTGGGCGTCGTGAACAACGACCTGAACGATGCCGCTGGCATCCCTAAGGTCCAAAAACGCCACCCCACCGTGATCACGACGACGACCGATCCAACCTGCCAGGGTGACCGTGTTGTCGATATCGGTCACTCGAAGTGTCCCGGCATCATGGGATCTCATCACGGTGTGCTCCTTCGTGGTGGTTGGCCTGAATCGGTACCGTCTGGGGCCAAAATGTGTTCGGTCACCCATTGATCAAGTTCGTCGAGCCGAACGCTGGTTTGGACCGCGGTCGCGAGGTCCTTGAATAAAACTGAATCCGCCTCAACTTCATCATCACCCATGATCAAAGCCCAGCCGGCTCCGGATCGATCAGCGGATTTCATGGCAGCCTTCATGGAACGACCGTCAAAAGACAGATCGGCGGCAACACCCTGGCGACGCAACCGCGTCACCGTTGACAACATCCGAGACCGCGCCCTGTCACCGAGCGCCACGCCGAAAACAACAACATGAGCAGGAATCGGCAGGGAAATGCCTTCGGATTCCACCGCAAGCAATGTGCGGTCAACGCCAAGTCCAAAGCCGATTCCCGTCAGCGCCGGTCCACCAATCGACTCCATCAAACCGTCGTATCGCCCGCCGCCGCCAATACCCGACTGGGCACCCAAACCCCGATGACTAAATTCAAATGCCGTCCGGGTGTAGTAGTCGAGTCCGCGCACGAGACGGGGATTATTCACCCACTGCACTCCGAGACTGTCCAGATAACCGCAGACCGCTGCAAAGTGCTGGTGGCATTCGGCACACAGGTGGCTACTGGGCAATGGCGCATCCGCCAACTGCGCTTGAATCTCAGGCCTCTTGTCGTCAAGTACCCGCAATGGATTGACAGCCGCACGAGCCCGCGTGGCGTCATCCAGGTCACACGTGAGCAAGTACTGCAGCAGTATCTCTCGGTAGGCCGGCCGACAAGCACTGCAGCCTAAGGACGTTATTTCAAGGTCGTATTCGCGCAAGCCAAGACCTTGGAATGCATCGTCGGCCAACGCAATGACCTCAGCATCAAGCGCTGGATCATCGCTACCAATGGCCTCGACACCTACCTGCTGCAGCTGCCGGTAGCGGCCTCGTTGGGGACGCTCAGCCCGAAAAAAGGGACCTTGGTACCACAACTTGACGGGAAGGCCGCCCCGATGAACGCTGTGTTCCAGCACAGCCCGCATGACGCCCGCCGTACCCTCCGGTCGCAGCGAGATGGATCGATCACCGCGATCGGTGAAGGTGTACATCTCCTTCGACACAACGTCGGTGGACTCCCCCACACCACGCTCGAACAGCGCGGTGTCTTCAAAGACCGGCAGTTCGATGTAGCCGTAGCCGGCCTGACGGGCGGGGTAGGACAACCCATCGCGCACATAGACAAAGGCGGCCGACCGAGGGGGTAGATACTCCGGCACACCCTTGGGCGCCCGATACGACTCACTCATGAATCACCTATGCCCTGCCCGGTCGCTTCGAGTCCCACCAGAAAAGGATTCGTGCGCCGTTCGGCACCGATTGTGGTGTGCTCCCCGTGACCTGGCATCACTACCGTGTCGTCATCCATCGGCAACACCACGCGAGCGAGACTCTGCATCATGGCTACCGGGTCTCCCCCAGCGAGATCGCTTCGCCCGATCGAGCCGGCAAACAGCAGATCCCCACTCAGCAGAACTGGCGGCCGACCCGTGGTGCGATCCAGCGTAAACACCACCGATCCTTCGGTATGACCTGGTGCATGACCAACGGCCAAGGTCACTCCGGCAAGCGTGATATCCGTGCCGTCGAGCAGGGGTCGAACATCGTCGGGTTCGGTGAGTTCGAGTTCACCCTTGGTCATCGCCAGGAGCGATTCACGAGCCGCCGAAAAACTACTTCCCGCGGGGTCTGACAACCGATATCGATCATCGGGATGAATGTAGGCAGGGATGCCGTGTCCGGCGGTCAGCGGTGCCACGGACCACACATGATCGACATGCCCGTGGGTCAACAAGCAGGCCACGGGGCGCAGCCGGTGCTCGCGCAAGATCTCCGAGAGCGTCTCCATCGAATCCTGCCCAGGATCGACCACGATGCAGTCCTCACCCTCACCCGAGGCAACCACGTAGCAGTTGGTGTCCCAAGAGCCCGCAGGAAATCCGGTGATGAACATGGTGGCCTCCCGGTTACCAAGGTCAGATGTCAACGTGAACGCGATTGCCGCGCAGGTCGAGGGCCGGCTGTACCCCGTGGGCAGCCTATCGAGCCCAGATGTGGCCTCCACTTAGACTCAAGACCTTCGCGATCACCGTGTCTGGGAGGTATCCATGTCAACGTCTCGACGTTCACGCGATCTAGCCCGCTCCAAGTCCGAGCGTCAAAGCGAGCGACGCTCACGTGAACATCAACGTCGTAGGCGACTGAATCTGGTCACCCTTGGCGTCCTTGCCGTGGTCATCATTGCGGCTGTGACGTGGTTCGCCCTCACTCGACCGCCCACGACGCAGGCTCAGGCACCGCTGCCCATGCCGACCGAGCCACTCGCCCCTGATGTGCCCTCAACGGGTCAGCCGGTTGACGGATGCACGCCGCCGGAACCGACACGATCCGATTCGCTGGTGTTCCCGACCTGGTCGGCACAGTTGGCCGAAGGCGTCGACTACACATGGACCCTGTCGACCAACTGCGGGACCATTGATATCGCCATGGATGGCCTGGCCGCGCCGATCACGACCGAAGCCATCGCGTTCTTGACCGATGAGGGCTACTACGACATGACCCCTTGCCACCGCCTCACGACCGCCGGCATTTTCGTACTCCAATGTGGGGACCCCACGGGCCTGGGCACCGGTGGACCGGGCTTCAGCCTCCCGGAGGAAAATCTGCCACCCGAAGCCTCTAGTAACTACCCAGCAGGCACGGTAGCCATGGCCAATGCTGGTCCCGGCACGACCGGTAGTCAGTTCTTCCTCGTATACAAGGACACCAGCCTGCCCGCCGACTACACGGTTGTGGGAACAATCGTCTCGGGCCTGGACCGACTGCAGGCCATCGCCGCGGCCGGCGTAGTCAATGGCGGATCGGACGGACCGCCGAACCAACAGGTCATGATCACACAGGCTACGGTGAGCAACTGATCGATGATCCTGTATTGACCGGTGCCACGACCAGCCACACCGGCAGTACCTGTGCGAAGGCGAGGAGCCATGGACAACGACGACAAGGTTGATCAGCCAGAAGTAATATCCGTCGCTGACCTCACCGACGGACTCACCGTCACCGCGCGGACCGAAACGGTTGCTCCATCCACCCCCACGCCGACGCGCATCGTCGCTCATCGGGCCGGGCCCGCGCGCACGCGCAATAACCCGAAATCTTTCGGACACATCGACGCCGACGGCAATGCTTTTTTGCACACACCCGAAGGTCAACGACCAATCGGGCAGTGGGTGGCGGGCACCGTCGACCAAGGCTACGAATTCTTCGGCGTGAAGTACGAAGACCTCGCGGTTGAGATCGACCTGGCGACCAAGCGGCTAGCCGACGGGAAAGGCACGGCCGAGCAGGCCGCAACCGCCCTGACCCATGTCCGTCAAGCCTTAGAGTCACCGATCTTTATGGGCGACATAACGGCGCTCATCGACATGTGTACCAACCTGGAAACACTCATCGATCGGGCGCGAGAACAAGAACTCGAGCGGAAACGAGCCGTCAAAAACGCAGCCCGCGAGAAGCGCGAACTCATCATCAGCGAGGCCGAAAAACTGGCTGACTCAACCTCGTGGAAGTCCACCGGCGAGCGCTTCGCCGAACTTCTCGACGAGTGGAAGTCAGCTCCCCGCGTTGATCGCCCCTTCGAGCAGGCCATGTGGCGTCGATTTTCCACTGCGCGAACAACTTTCGACAAGGCGCGGCGCACTCACTTCGCCCAACGTGACTCGACCCGACGTGAGGCAGTAGCAGAGAAGGAAAAACTGATCGCTGAAGCAACCGCCCTAGCTACATCAACAGATTGGGCAGAGACTAGTCGCGAATTGCGGCGCCTCATGGAGCGCTGGAAGAAGACCGGGAACGCGGGACGTAAGAGTGAAGATGCTCTGTGGCAGCGCTTTAGAGAAGCTCAGGACTCGTTCTTCAAGGCTCGTGACGCTGCCAATGCTCGAAAGGACGTAGAGTTTCAGGCTAATCTCGCAGCCAAGGAGGAGCTGGTCAGCGAAGCCGAAAACCTGCTGCCGATCGGTGACATAGCAAAGGCCAAGAAATCCCTCCGTTCGATCAGCGAGCGATGGGACGCGATCGGTCATGTACCCCGTGGCGATCGTGATCGAATTGAGTCGCGCCTGCGCAAGGTAGAAGACGCCGTGCGCACTGGAGACCAAGACACCTGGCGCCGCAGCAATCCAGAAACTCGTGCTCGCGCTTCGGATACAGCCGACAAGTTCCGTGATGCCCTCAGCAAGGCACAGCGCGATCGCGCGAAGGCTCATGAGTCAAATGATCAAACCAAGGTGGCCGAGGCAGACGCTCGCATCGCATCAATGGAAGCCCTGCTGGCGGCTGCCGAAGGCGCGCTGGCTGAATTCAGTTCCTAGCCGCCGTTACGGGCTACACGCGATAAACGTCAAAAACGCCCTCGATGTTTCGAACGGCCTTCAAGACCGAGCCCAGGTGCTTAGGATCCGCCATTTCAAAAGTGAAGCGTGACACCGCTACGCGGTCATGTCCGGTACTCACAGCCGCACTCAAGATATTGACATGCTGATCGCTGAGAGCGCGCGTGACGTCTGACAGCAGCCGTGATCGATCTAGCGCCTCGACTTGAATATTCACCAGGAAGACGCTGCTAGCGGTGGGCACCCACTCCACGGTGACTAATCGATCAGGTTCGGCTTGGAGGGTGGGTGCGTTAGTGCAGTTGGTGCGATGGACCGACACGCCAGATCCACGCGTCACAAATCCCAAAATCTCGTCCCCCGGCACGGGAGTGCAGCAACGAGCCAACTTGACCCACACGTCTGGCTGATCCACAACCTGCACTCCGGCGTCGCCGGCTGATCGCTCACGGGCCCGGCGCACTCCGGGCCGGAAGGCCTCAGCAACATCGTCAGCGGCACCATCAACTCCCCCGGCCGCGTCCACCAGATGACGCACGATGGTGGCGGCGGCGATACGCCCATCGCCCACTGCACCGTAGAGTGCCGAAATATCCGACTGATGTAACTCCGCGGCGATACTTGTGAGCGCTTGGTTTGTCATGAGTCGCTGCAGCGGGAGACTCTCCTTGCGCATGGCCTTGACAATTGAATCCTTGCCTCGCTCGATAGCCTCTTCGCGACGCTCCTTGGAAAACCACGCCTTGATCTTGCTGCGCGCTCGTGGCGAGGCAACAAAACTCAGCCAATCACGGCTTGGCCCTGCCCCCTCGGCTTTGGTCGTGAAAATCTCAATCACGTCGCCGTTTTCCAGCGTTGACTCCAACGACACGAGCTTGCCGTTGACGCGCGCGCCCACGCACCGGTGACCCACTTCAGTGTGCACGCTGTATGCGAAATCGACGGCGGTCGCGCCTGTGGGCAACGCAACAACATCGCCCTTGGGGGTGAAGACGAACACCTCCGTCGAACCTAAGTCATAACGCAGCGAGTCCAGGAACTCGTCTGGATCCTCAGTTTCGCGCTGCCACTCCATGAGTTGCCGGAGCCACCCGAAATCATCAGGACCCTGCTTGCCGCCAACGTCTGTCTGCTTGTAGCGCCAATGGGCGGCGACCCCGAACTCGGCGGCACGATGCATGTCCCAGGTGCGGATTTGCACCTCTACGGGTTTGCCTTCTGGACCAATAACGGTGGTGTGCAAGGACTGATACATGTTGAACTTTGGCATAGCTATGAAGTCCTTGAACCGACCGGGCACCGGACTCCAGCGCGAATGAATAATGCCAAGGACCGCATAGCAATCTCTGATGGAGTCAACAAGGATGCGTACGCCGAGCAGGTCATAGATGTCAGCAAAGTCCCTGCCACGCACGATCATTTTTTGATACACCGAGTAGTAATGCTTGGGTCTGCCTGTTACCGAGGCCTTCATGCGCGCACCACGGATATCTCGGTCAATGTCTTCCAGCACCTGCGTGAGGAATTGATCACGCGAGGGCGCGCGCTGCCCCACCAGCCGTACGATCTCCTCGAACATCTTCGGGTACAGCGTGGCGAAGGCGAGATCCTCCAGCTCCCACTTCATGGTGTTCATGCCCAGACGGTGGGCAAGGGGTGCGTAAATCTCAAGGGTTTCGCGGGCTTTGATCTCCTGCTTCGAGGGCGACATGTAGGACAGGGTCCGCATATTGTGCAAACGGTCAGCTAGCTTGATCACCAGCACACGGATATCCCGAGCCATCGCCACGATCATCTTGCGCACGGTCTCGGCGGCTGACGACTGCCCATACGTCACCCGGTCGAGTTTTGTTACCCCGTCTACCAGACTGGCGACCTCGTCACCGAAGTCTTCCCGAAGCGCATCAAGGCTGTAGCCCGTGTCTTCGACGGTGTCGTGAAGCAATGCAGCCGCCAAGGTAGGGGCCGTCATGCCTAGATCAGCGAGGATCATGGCCACCGCTAGCGGATGGGTGATGTAGGCATCGCCAGACCTGCGCATTTGCTCTCGATGGAGGTACGCGGCCGTTTCGTAAGCACGCACCAGCATCCGGGTATCAGCACGAGGGTGATATCGGCGCAACGTCTTGATCAGCGGACCAAGGTCGTTGTCGGTATTGCGACCAGATCCCGTCAGACGTGCAAAGCGCGAGCGAAAACCGCCGGCTTGATCGCTCCCTCGGGTGGTGGAAACCTCGTCTCGACCTGACGGTACGCGGCCTTCGGTGGGCGGCGTGGCGGATGCGGGCGCAGAAGCTTCAGAGGTCATCCCACCCTCCCATCGCGCATAGCCCTATAGCGCCAGTGTACGTCCGCAGGCGCGACTAGTCGCCCTTGGTGCGCTTAGAGCGTGGGAGCCGTTTGGGTTGCGTACGCGGGCCCTCAATGACCGTCACGTCGGTCATGATGGGTGCCGTAGGTGCTGGCGGCTGATTATCGCTATCCGAATCTTCAGCGTCGTTCGCCCCGCTCGCATCAGCTTCCGCGACGGCGACCGCACCGGAGGCATCACTGGTTCCCCGGCTCTTGGCCTGCTGCTCGGCGCGCAGTTGACCCGCACGTCGAGCCATCACCCGCACTCCCAGTGATCTGATCTCCGGTTGGCGCTCCTTAGTCTGCACGAGGAAGGGCGGTGCAATGAAGATCGACGAATACGTGCCAATCGCCATGCCAATGGCTAAGGCCACGGCAAGATCAAGCAACGTACCAGCGCCGAGAAGGCCCGCACCGACCACAATAATCGCCAATACCGGTAGCAGCGATGTAATCGAGGTGTTGATCGAACGGATCAGAGTCTGATTAACGGCGAGGTTGGCCGCTTCGCCATAGGTCGCCATCGACTGAGCCGTGATACCTCGGGTGTCTTCTTTGATCTTATCGAAAACAACCACGGTGTCGTACAGCGAATAGCCCAGGATCGTCAGAACACCGATAACGGTCGCAGGTGTCACTTGAAGTCCGGTGAGAGCATAGATACCCACGGTGATGATGACGTCATGGGCCAGTGCCACCAGTGCTGCCGCAGCCATTCGCCACTCGAAATAGATCGACAAGAAGATCGTGACCAGCACCAAGAAAACAATCAAGGCCTGGATGGCCTTGCCGGTGATCTCCGCCCCCCAGGTCGGGCCGACGACTTGAACACCGATCGTGTCACCGGGCACGTCACAGGCTGTAGCCAGAGCCTCGACCACACGAAGGTTGGTGGGCTGGTCAAGCGGCTCGGTCTGCACCCGAATTAGCCCGGCACCGGTCTCCGTCACGATGGGTGTCGAGCCGACGACCCCTGCCGCGGCCTCGCGAGCCTCCACCACCGAACAGGCAGGAGCAGGCACGGTGTAAACCGCGCCACCTTGGAACTCCACGCCAAGATTGAGCCCGCGCACCAGCAAAATCCCGACCGAAAGCACCAGCAACACAGCGGAAATCGCATACCAACGCCTGCGGTTGCCGACGAAATTAAAAGCCGACTCGCCGCTGTACAGGCGTGCACCGACATTGCCAAATAGGCCCATCAGGATTCCTCCCCTACTTGGGCTGGGACACGGGTTCGAGCTTTCGTGGGAGCCAGATCAATCTCCTCAGCCCCGAAACGGCTCGCATCCAGCCCCGTCAGCCAACTACCGCGCTGCATCCAGCGCGACCGGGCGAATACGGCGACCATCGGCCGTGTGAACAAGAATGCAATGAGCACATCAACAATCGTGGTGAGACCAAGGGCAAACGCAAAACCGCGAACATTTCCAACCGACACCACGTAGAGCACGATCGCCGCAAGCAGGGTGACGAAGTCGGCCGCCAGAATGGTGCGCCTGGCGCGAACCCACCCAGACTCGGCCGCTTGACGAAGGGACCGGCCATTTCTGATCTCGTCACGTATTCGTTCGAAGTAGACGATAAACGAATCCGCCGTGATACCAATCGCCACGATGGCACCGGCGATTCCAGCCAGGGTCAACGTGAACCCGATGGTGTTGCCCAAGGCCACGAATGCCGCATAGGTCAACACGCCCGCCAACAACAAACTGAGCACCGCGACAACACCGAGCGCGCGGTAATAACCCATCAAGTACACGATGATGATGGCCAATCCGATGAGGCCGGCAATAATGCCACCACGCAACTGATCGCTGCCGAGGGTTGGAGAAACACTCGTGATCTCGGCCACCTCAAGCGTGACCGGTAACGCACCGTAGTTCAATACGTTGGCAAGGTCCTGGGCGCTTTGGGCAGTGAAGTTTCCCTCAATTTGCGCTTGACCGCCGATGATTGCCTGATTGAATCGCGGGGACGACACCACTACACCGTCGAGAACGATGGCAAATGCGTTGCAAGGACTTGGCCCACCGGGGCTGCACTCAGGCAGCAAGGTGAGTTCCTGGGATACATCCGCTAATGCGCTCGCGCCCTCGGCATCGAAGGTCAGGCTGACAACCCATCCACCCACACCCTGTTGGGGCAGCACGGCGGTCGCTTCGGTCACGTTCGTCCCACGGATGAAGGCTGGCTGCAGCGTGTACTTCGCTGATCCATCATCGGCACAGGTACCCAACCACTCCTGTGGGTTATCGGGAGTTCCACCTGCAATATTTTCGGGCTTCAAACAGTCCAAAGCCGCGACCTGGGCGGTGAACTCGGGAGTGTTGTCTGTCGCCTGAATAATCTCGTTGCCCGTGGTGATGGATGAGGCTTCCGTGTCGTCACCATTGACCGGCGTCACATCGCTCGCTGTGTCATCTCCCACCGGAACTGGAGAAGCAATCGCATACACCGGCCGGAAGTCCAACAGTGCCGTTCGTCCTACCAACTCCACGAGTCGCTCCTGGGACACGCCTGGTGCGGCTACGATGATAGCCGCGGAATTGCCCGAGCCCTGAACCGAGATGTCGGCCTCGGCAACACCAATGCCGTTCACTCGCTGGCGAATGATCTCCACGGTTTGGTTGAGCTGCGTGTCAGTGATTTCCTCGCCCTCCGTCACCGACTTTGGGGTCAAGATCACCTGCGTGCCCCCGCGAAGATCAAGACCCAACTGGGGCGTATTGGGTGTACCGGGCCAGGCTGCCCACAACACCATCACGACGGTAATCAACAGCATCACCAGCAGTGCGCGCGCTGGTTTTGATGGTGCTACGGGTTGAGCCACGGGAGGTTCTTCTTTCGTTTACGTGCGCTTACGCGCAGACGTCAGCATGGATGAGGCTGAGGTCAGCCAAGGACACTAGGCCAGGCCGCGGCGCGGCTCGTCATCGCCCTCATCACGCGAGGCACTGCCCATATCAGCGGCGCCAGATTGATCCTGGCCGCCAGCCAGTTCGTCCATCCCAGGTTCGTTCATCAATGACTCGCTGAAAAGGGACTCACTGGGCACCGCCTCGTCGAGGACACGGCCCACCGATGCCTTCACCATGCGCAACTCCACACCCGGGGCCACCTCGACCATGATGTTGTCGTCAGTCACAGCCGTCACGGTGCCAAACACACCCGCGGTGGTCATGATCGAAGTACCAGGTTCGAGGGCCGTCAGCAGGTTCGCCTGCGCCTTCTGCCGAGTGCGCGCAGGGCGCATAATCAGGAGGTAAAAGACCGCACCGATCAACAAAATTGGTAGCAATGCTCCTAGGGCGTCCATGAACGGTCCTCATCGTTGTCGGGAAGGCAGGTCACACAGTCTTTAAGACTATCCGAATTCAGACTACCCGTCATCGTCGTCTTGGGACGGAACCGACCCCGGAAAGGCCTGTTGGGTCCCACCAGGACCAGCGACGACCGGCGGCATCGTGAGGCCCAGGTGTCGCCAGGATGCTGCGGTCGCCGCGCGGCCTCGGGGTGTGCGCATGATCAACCCCTCGCGCACCAAAAACGGCTCGGCAACGGTTTCTACCGTCTCCGGCTCCTCTCCGACGGCAACCGCAAGCGTGGACAGCCCTACCGGTCCGCCGCCGAAGCGGGTGACCAGCATGGTGAGAACCGCCCGATCAAGGCGATCAAGGCCTAATTCATCGACCTCGTACAGCTCGAGGGCGGCTTGAGCAGTCGGCAGATCCACGATTCCACCACCGTGCACCTGCGCCCAGTCACGCACCCGACGCAGGAGCCGGTTGGCGATGCGAGGAGTTCCACGAGAGCGACCAGAGATCTCCGCGATGCCCTCGCGATCTGCGGTCACGTGCAGCAAGTCTGCTGACCTCGCGATGATGGCCGCGAGGTCAACGGGCTCGTAGAAGTCCAGGTGCGCGGTGAACCCAAACCGATCACGCAGCGGTCCCGGCAGCAACCCAGCCCGCGTTGTCGCGGCGACGAGGGTGAACGGCGCTACCTCCAGCGGTACCGCCATGGCGCCAGGGCCTTTGCCCAGCATGACGTCAACGCGGAAATCCTCCATAGCCACATAGAGCATCTCCTGCGCCGATCGGGCGGTTCGATGAATCTCGTCGATGAAAAGCACTTCGCCCGGCTGCAAACTCGACAGCACAGCGGCCAGATCGCCTGCATGCTGCAACGCTGGACCACTCGTCACCCGGAAGGGCACCTGCAAT
>JAFMCH010000104.1 GCA_017857875.1 Actinomycetota bacterium
AGGTCATACCCACCCTTTTCAGCCGCAGCCGCATCCCAGGTGATCTCAAAAGGCTTGCCCTCGACGACATTTCCAAAAAAGTCAGTCACCAGGACACTGTTGCTCTTGAGTTCGACGACCTGATCCTGGCCAAGCTCTAGCGCATGCCGGGTGTAGGCGACGAACGCAGCAACATCGGAGGCAATGAAGTTCTCACCATCACCAAGGCCGACGACCAGGGGCGAATTACGCCGCGCTGCCACAACAACATCAACGTGATCGGCAACAACGGCGACAAGCGTAAAGGCACCATCTAAGCGTTGACAAGTACGACGCATCGCCTCAGCCAGGTCACCATCGCACAGGGTGAGTTGCTCGGCCAACAGGTGCGCTGCCACCTCACTGTCTGTTTGGGAGGTCAAGGTGATGCCGTCCGCGGCGAGTTCGTCGCGCAATTGAGCAAAGTTCTCAATGATGCCGTTGTGAATGATGGCGACCTTGCCATCGGCACTCACATGCGGATGAGCATTGAGGTCCGTGGGTCCGCCATGCGTCGCCCACCGCGTGTGCCCGATGCCAAGCGTCGCAAGCGCGAGGGGATCGCTGCCGAGCAGACTCTCCAGATTTGCTAGTTTGCCCGCCTTCTTGCGCACGTCAAGTTGGTCGCCCGTGACAACCGCCACCCCGGCTGAGTCGTACCCGCGATACTCGAGGCGGCGAAGCCCCTCAACGACAATCTCTAGGGCCTGCTTTTGACCGACGTAGCCCACGATGCCGCACATGTGCTCAGCCTACGCGCCGCGAACTCAATACTGGTCCAGCGACAGGACTTCTCTGACCGCTTGCGCAATGCGCTCTGCACCGACCTCAGCCTGTTCGAGCGTGAATGCTTCAACCATCACGCGAATCAAGGGCTCGGTTCCTGACGGTCGGAGAAGAACTCGGCCGGTAGCCCCGAGTTGCGCTTCAACCTCTCCTACCACCAGATGCACCTGCTGTGCCTGCGCCAACAAGTCTTTGTTGACGCCACCCACGTTGATCAGTACCTGCGGTAAGCGAGTCATGATCGCGGCCAGGTCGGCCAAACTGCGCCCGCTGCGACTCATTTGCGCCAACAGCTGCATTGCAGTGAGCACGCCGTCACCGGTCGTTGCGTGGTTGAGGTTGATCACGTGGCCGCTTTGTTCACCACCGAGGGTCAATTGGCGAGCGCGCAATTGCTCCAGTACGTAGCGATCGCCGACGGCCGTGTCGATGACGGTGATACCCCGGGACTCCATGGCCAAACGAAGGCCAAGATTACTCATTACGGTGGTGACCAGTGTGGCTTCCGGCAGTTCATTGCGCTCATGTAACCCAACCGCCAAAACTGCCATGATTTGATCGCCATCAATCACCGCGCCGTTGGCATCAACGGCTAGACACCTATCAGCGTCACCGTCGTGGGCTATGCCGACATCCGCGCCATGTTCCACCACAGCAGCCTGCAGATCGGCCAAATAAGTACTTCCGCAGCCTTCATTGATGTTGAGGCCATCAGGGGCAGCGTGGATAGCGATCACCTCGGCGCCTGCGCGCCGCAGCACCTCCGGGGCGACGGTCGAAGCAGCCCCGTTAGCGCAGTCCACAACGACCCGAAGGCCAGTCAGTTCCGTTGGCTCGCTGGCCATCAGATGCTCGACATACAGGGCGGTCGCCTCAGGCAGATCGCGAATGCGGCCCACCTGATCGCCCACCGGATAGACCCAATCGCGGGCAAGACTTGACTCGATCTGGTTTTCGACGTCGTCGGGCAACTTATGACCCGACCCTGAAAAGAATTTGATGCCGTTATCCGGCATGGGATTGTGTGACGCCGACAACATCACGCCAAGGCTCGCGTGGGTGTAGGCGGTCAGGTAAGCAACGGCCGGGGTCGGCACTACCCCGAGGCGAAGAACATCGACTCCGGCGCTGGCGAGTCCAGCAACGACGGCGGCTTCTAGAAACTCGCCGCTAGCACGCGTATCCCGACCAACGACTGCCACCGGACGACCCGCAGGCGAATCACCCTCAAGACGGCCTGCTTGTCCAAGCACGAAAGCGGCGGCGGCGGCAACCTGCGTCGCAAGGACGCTGGTGAGTTCGCGGTTGGCGAGCCCTCGAATGCCGTCGGTTCCAAACAGTCGTGCCACGCGGATTAGCGCTTGCTGTACTGCGGCGCCTTGCGAGCCTTCTTCAGTCCGTACTTCTTGCGCTCCTTGGCCCGGGAGTCCCGGGTCAAGAAACCGGCCTTCTTCAAGTCCGCTCGATTGCCCTCTGTGTCGATCTCGTTCAAAGCCCGGGCAATACCTAGCCGCAACGCACCGGCCTGGCCAGACACCCCGCCGCCGTGAATACGGGCGAAGACATCAAATAAATTCCCTTGACCCAAAGTCACGAACGGTTCATTGACCAACTGCTGATGCACCTTGTTGGGGAAGTAGCCGGAAAGATCGCGGCCGTTGATGATCCAACGACCGGTGCCAGGCACGATACGTACCCGCGCGACGGCTTCCTTCCGTCGACCCGTCGCGGCCCCCGGAGCGGTGATGATCGCTCGATCGGAGACGGCAGCGATGCCGGGAGTTTCAGATGTGTAGGACGAGGGGGCTTCCTCGTCTGCGTCGATTGAATCGACAGCGTCAACCTCGGTGCTCACGAATGTCCTTTCGCCGCCTGGTAGCCCGAGAGCTACTGGGCGACCTGCGAGATGGTGTAGGGCAGGGGCTTTTGGGCGGTGTGGGGGTGTTCGGGCCCCGCATAAACCTTCAGCTTGGTCAATTGTTGGCGGCTCAATTTATTATGCGGCATCATGCCTTTCACCGCTTTTTCGATGACCCGGCGAGGGTTTTGCTCGATCAACTGCGCATAGCTTGTGCTGCGCAGGCCGCCGGGGTACCCCGAGTGGCGATGATCCATCTTCTGTTCACGCTTTGAACCGGTCAAAGCTACCTTGTCGGCGTTAATGACGACAACGAAATCGCCGGTATCCATGTGCGGTGCGAACGTCGGCTTGTGCTTTCCTCGCAGCAAAGTTGCGACCTGCACGGCCAACCGACCTAGAACAACATCGGTAGCATCAATCACATGCCACTGCCGGGTGACCTCACCTGGCTTCGGGGAATACGTACGCACGGTGTCCTTCAATCTCATTAACAACTCATCAACAAAAACATCTGACCAGCTAAGCGGTGCGTTCACTCAGCGCACTGACTTTCCGACGCCAAGCACAACGACCCCTCAGACTACCTGCCACCCTTCGCGCCCTCACACCGGGGCTCGTGCTGGCGAATTGATCGCGTCACCGCTTGGCGTTCGGCCCATAGGTTCGGTGGTGGGTACCGAACTCGCTCCAAGGTGAGCCCCCTGGCGGGCATAGATTGGATATCCGGGTCGCGCTGACGCCCGGCCAAGGTGACTTCGAGCCACGGGGGTTCTCGGCGCCCCTCTCCGACGGCTACGAGAGCCCCGACGATTGATCGCACCATGGAGTGGCAAAAACCATCCGCCTGGATGTGCAAGACGACCAGGCCACGGGCATCGCGTTCCCATCGGCAACCAAGAACCCGGCGTATAGACGTGCCGTAGGGTCTGGGGCGACAAAAGGCGGCAAAGTCGTGTCGACCCAGGAGTGCTGCTGCAGCCTCGTTCATGGCACCGACATCAAGGGTGCGCGGATAATTGAGAATCCCGTGGCGAAGCAGTGGATCACGGGACTTCGGAGAATCGCTGATCCGATAGCTGTAGTGGCGCGACAAAGCACTGAATCGGGCGTCAAAGCTCAGCGTGACCGATTGAACGCGGCGAATGACGATGTCGTCATCTAGGAGGCCAGCGCAGCGGTAACGCACCCACTCGGTGTCGATCTGCGCCGCTACGTCCC
>JAFMCH010000038.1 GCA_017857875.1 Actinomycetota bacterium
TGACGCTCGCCCACCCCACACGGAGACCGGTTTGGCCGACCACCCGATCTATGGCGAAGCCCCCCGGCTGCCCGAGGGGCTTGTCGCCACGGACGTGGCCGAGCGCATCGTGACCGCGATTATCGCGGGCGAGCGTGATTTGCCGAGTTCGGCTTTTGCTACGTCCTAGTTGGTTCGTTAGCGCGAGCGCTGCCAGGGCCGGTCGGCAAACTTCCACGGGCCGGCTGGGGTTTCGCTGAGGTAATCGTCGGGGGTCTCCCGCTCGAATAAGGACGCGAATACTGTCGCGAACTGCTTCATAGTGCCTCTCCTTGATCTCTGGTGCGAGATCGTCGTTGGCCGCCGGTGGGGTGTACCGGCTAGTTGAGCCACTGCCTATCGTGCGCCTACCCCTGAGGCGCCTCGTGTAGGGGGGGTCAAACACGTGGCCTAGATCACTTTGTGAAATACATGAGATGAAAATGCGACACTCCCAATTGACCCCCTCGGTGCGCCAAAGTTGGTCGCTTCGGGGTTCAATAGACCGGTGACCTCAATCTCGACCTGGAGCTGGCGCGTCGCGGCTGTTGCGGTGGTCGGGTTGATTCTTCTGATCGCCGGTGTGGCTACGGCGACCGGATCCACGCCGAGCTCGGCCCCACAGCAATCGGCGGGCCCTGACGATGCCGTGGCGGTTCCTGCTCCCGTGTCGCCGGGCTTGGCGGTGCCCAATGCGGGGGTCGACCTGACCGAGTACATACCGTCGGAGCAACGGCCGTTGACGGCTTTCCTTGGCGATTCGATCACCCGCGGTATGACCGACACCAGCACCGGCGTGGTCGGTGAACACTCGTGGTTTTATGGGTTGCTCGACGACACAACTGGATCGGTGCGTTTGGCGAGCGTGACCGCCGAGAATGGCATGTCGACCTCGTGGATGGCCGGTCAGGTGTGGTCCACGATGTATCCCACCCCGGACCTGTTGATTGTGCATGGTGGTACCAACGACGTATCGGGTGAGATCACGCCTCCCGTGGTCACCAACAACCTCGAACAAATTCGCTTGGCCACCGAGTCGGTGGGGGTTGCGCTGGCCGTGTGCACGCTCCCGCCGCGTTCGGAGGCCGCTGCCGATGCTCGCGTTCTTGCCGTCAATGCCGCCATTATTGAGTGGGCAGCTCAAAACGATGTGATCGTTCTCGACACCGGGTCGCCGCTGCGCGATTCGGTGATGGGTGGGTGGATATCCGGCTACACGACCGATGGGCTGCACCCGACGCCAGAGGCCGCGAAACTCATGAGCGAAGCTGCCGCGAAGACCTTGCGCCAGATACCCCTGGGGGTATAAACTCCGTAGTAGATTCCATGCCGCAGTCACCGGGAGACTCCATGACCTACACCAGCGCACCTCACGTCCTCAGCCTCGATTCCAGCGGACTCGGCGATCGCAGTTACATCGCCCACGACGGCACCCACGCCATCGTGGTGGATCCCCAGCGAGACTTCGACCGCATCGAGGAACTCCTCGCCGAGCACGGATTGACCTTGACGCACGTTGCTGAGACGCACATCCACAATGACTACGTCACCGGCGGCCTTGAACTTGCTCGTCGCCACGGCGCTACCTACGTCGTCCCCGGGGATGTGGAATTGTCCTTCGAGGCAACCGCGGTCACCGATGGCGACAGTTTCCAGGTGGGCGATCTGGTGGTGGATGTCATTCATACTCCCGGCCACACGCCCCATCACGTGTCATTTTCCGTGCGCTCTGGTGATCACCTTGGTGCTGTGTTCACCGGTGGTTCCCTGCTCTACGGCAGCGTCGGACGCCCGGACTTGGTGGCCCCTGACTTAGCGGTCAAGCAGGCCCATGATCAATGGCGCTCGGTCCGTCGGTTAGCAGACACCCTCGCGGACGAAACAGCGATCTATCCGACGCATGGGTTCGGGTCGTTTTGCGCTGCAACGCAAGCCCAGGGTTTGTCGTCCACGATCGGCAATGAAAAGACCATCAACCCCGCTCTCACCGAAGCGGAAGCTCAGTTTGTTGACACGGTGTTGTCCGGACTTGATGTCTTCCCGGCCTACTACGCACACATGGGTCCGGCCAATGCTGCGGGCCCCGTGGATGTTGATCTGGTGAGCCCTGCCGAGGTGGACCCGAATGAATTGCGCGAGCGCATCATGCGGGGTGAATGGGTTGTTGATCTGCGCTCCCGCGAGGTTTTTGCCGCCGGACATGTGCCTGGTGCGGTGAACTTTGACCTTGATGGGGCGTTCATTAATTACCTCGCATGGATGATGCCGTGGGGCACCCCCATCACCCTGCTGGGTTCGACACCCGAGCAGATCCACGCGGCCCATCGTGAACTGGTGCGTGTGGGTATCGACAACATGGTCGGGCAAGCAACTGGTGGCCCGGACTTCTGGTTGACCGATCCGCAGCAGGCACAGACCATGGAGCAAACAGACTTTGCCGGTTTGGCCGCGATTGCCAACGCTGATCCCGACGCGTTCGTGATCGATACCCGTCAGATTCTGGAATGGGAAGCCGGGCACCTGGCCGGCGCGGTGTTCATCCCGTTCTATGAGGTGCCAGATCGCCTTTCTGAACTCCCCCGCGAAAAGCCGGTTTATGTGTACTGCGGATCGGGTTATCGCGCGGCTGCCGTGGCTTCGCTGCTGCAAAACGAGGGCTTCACGAACATAGTTCATGTGAACGATGATTTCCCGAATGCCGCGAAAGCTGGCCTGGAGATCGTCGCTGAGGCAGCTCCTGACCGCGAGCCTGGCTGGACCTGGATCGCCTCGCGCGCAACGGTCCGAGAGTTCGCCCCTCGATCAACCGCTGACCAAAAGGCGTAGCCGCCAACGCGCTTTCACCCACTACGCTTGGTGCTCATGACAGCAAGTGGGGCGGATAATCAATCGTTGGAACCGTCTGTGCAGCGCCGACTGTCGTTGCAGATAGGTCGACGTCAACTGAGTATTTCCCGCCTGGTGTACGCGATCATTATTTCGCTGGCTTCGCTTGCGCTTTACGACGAACCCGATGGTCCGCTCACTGCACCTCAAGTCGTCATTCTTCTCCTCGTCGTTATCGGACCTGTCGCGGCCTTGGCCGCCGCCCACGTGTTCGTCGATCTCACCGGCGAACAGCTTCGCCTCGGGCACACTCCCGATGCTCGGGAGATCGGCACGATCATCGGTCACAATGCGCAATTCCTGACCGTCGGAGTCACGGCCGGACTGTGGTTCTTGATCGCCTATGCGCTAGGCCTTTCGACAGATGATGCGGTAGTGCTGCTGCTTCTCATTCGAGTAGTCGAGTTGTTTGCTCTCGGTGCGATTGTGGGTCATCGGTCTGGAGCCAGTACGCGACTGAGGATCGTCATGACACTCGGATATGGCATTGTCGGCTTGGTCGTTGTTGCCGTCGAATTGCTGCTTGGGCACTAGCACAACGGAAAGTGCGTTTACGATCGGGCCCATGACCAGTGCGGCCTCAGTGGCAGACCTGCTCGATCGTCTTCGCTGCGAACGATCGAGTGCAAAATGGCGCACCTATGACGCTGATGTCCTGCCGGCATGGATCGCCGAGATGGACTTCAACCTGGCCCCGTGTGTGTCCAATGCCCTGCAGGCAGCAGTAGCCCGCAGTGACACGGGATATCGGTGGCCTGGGGAGTTGCCCGAGGCGGTCGGAGAGTTCATGGATCGGCACTTCGGATGGAAGGTGCGTGCAGATACCGTGATCGCGCTGCCCGATGTGCTCACGGGCATGGCCGAGGCGATGCGAAGGCTCACCAAACCTGGCGAATCCGTGGTCATCAACCCACCGGTGTATCCGCCTTTTTTCAACGTGACGCGTCAGGTTGCCGAACGCGGGTGTGTGGAAGTGCCGCTGCGTGATGGGGCCTTGGATCTGGACGCGATGGAGCGAGCATTCACTCGCCCCGAGGTCACCGCCTATCTCATGTGCCACCCACATAATCCAACCGGCTATGTCGCCGATGAATCCACGTTGTCAGCTGTGGCCCACATGGCGCGCAGGCACGGCGTCACCGTGATCAGCGATGAGATCTGGGCGCCGTTGACGTGGGGATCCGAACCCTTTCGGCCATACCTATCCATCGACCCGGAGTTGACGGCATCAGATGTTGCCTTGGTTTCGGCATCGAAGGCATTCAATCTGGCGGGGCTGAAGTGTTCGCAGTTGATTGCCGGCAGCGCTGATCAGGCAGTTCGCCTGCGTGCGGCTATTCCGGTGGAAGTGACGTACGGGACCGGTCAATTGGGTGTCACAGCTAGTGTCGCCGCATATCGAGACGGCGATGACTGGCTCGCCGACACCCTGGAAGTACTGCGGCGCAATGCTCGCGTGCTCCAACAAGCAATTGCCGAGTATGAGCTTGACATCGATTATCAGGTTCCGTCTGCCACCTACGTGGCCTGGTTGGATTGCCGGTCGCTGGGCTTTGGCGATGACCCTGCCCAGGTGTTTCTCGAGGTCGGACGCGTGGCCCTCAACGCCGGCCACCTTTTCGGTCACGAGGGCAAAGGCTTCGTACGGATGAACTTTGCGACCGATGAGGTGCTGATCAACGAGGCCGTGCGAAGAATGGCCAAATCGATTGTCCGGTAGCGAACTGCTGCGATCGCGAACCGCGATAGCGGTATTTTTCGCGATCAATGGGGTGATGGGCTTTTCCTTCTTGCCCAGACTTGCCGAGATTCAATCGGCGGCGCGCCTAGATGATGCCGGATTGGGTCTTGTCCTTGCTTTGGGCACACTCGGCGGCTTGATCGCTGGCCCTTTTGCAGCTGTCTTCGTGCAGAGATTTGGAGCCACGCCAACGAGTGCAGCGATGGTCTTTGTCGGATTACCCGCATTCATCCTGATCGGATACGCCAACAGCGGAGCCATGCTGGCCGCAGCATTGATGGGATATCTGGCTGCCGATGCGGTCATGGACGCTGCCATGAATACGCGGGCGTTGCAGGTGCAGGCCGACTACCGACGGTCGATCATCAATTCCTTTCATGGGTGGTGGTCTTTGGCCACGATCGCAGGGAGTGCGCTGGGGGCGCTTAGTGCCATCGTGGGGCTATCGCTGCCGCTTTTTTTGGCCGGTATCGCTGCTGCCTCGTGCTTAGCGGCGGCGTGGGCGTGGTGGTGGGACCCCCGAATGACGGCTCGCGCTGAGCATGGTCAGCGGCAGCAGCGACTGCGGCCAGAGACCGTGCGGCTGATGCTCAAAGGTGGCCTGGCCGCGTTGGCCGTGTTCATCATCTTGGCCGTCACCGTGGAGGATGTGCCCATCCACTGGGGGGCGATCTACCTGACCGATCTGGGTCAATCCGCCGTCGTGATCGGCCTTGCCTACGTGCTGCTGACGTCGATGCAGACGCTTGGACGTTTTTTCGGTGACCGACTGGTCGACCGTCATGGTCAGGCTCGCGTGATTCAAGTCTCGATGCTGATTGTTGCGGTGGCTATGTCGCTGGCATTGATGCAAGGCAGCGCTATTGCCTTTGTGCTGGCCGCCGGAATCAGTGGCCTAGGAGTAGCGACCCTTTTTCCTGCGGCGATGCATGCGGCCGCCAACTTTCCAGGGGTCAACCCTGCGATTGGCATCGCCTTTGTGTCGTGGTTTTCTCGAGTAGGTTTCGTTTTGGCTCCGCTCGCGGTCGGCCTGCTGGCCGATGGGGTGGGTATCAGATTCGGCGTGGCGGTGATGGTCATCGCGGCACTGGGCCTGGTCGTCGTGGCAGGATGCGTGGATGCGCGCCGTGGTGATCAGTGAACTGACCGGACCGAGCGGGATCAGCGTGGCCGACGTGCCCGAACCTGCACTCACCCATGAACTCAGTGACCGACTTGTCGTCATTGATGTGAAAGCGGCGGGAGTGTCATTTCCTGAACTGCTCCAAACGTGGGGAAAGTACCAACATGCGCCCGAACTGCCGTTCACTCCGGGCCTGGAGGTGTCCGGCATCGTACGCACGGCACCTGAGGGTTCGCGATTGTCACCGGGCGACCACGTGATGGCCATGACGAATGTGGGCGGCCTAGCTGAGGTAGCGGTGGCGCCAGAGTTCATGACGTTCGCCCTTCCAGAGAACGTCACCTTCGCCGAGGGGGCCGCAACGATTTTGAATTTGCACACCGCCTATTTCGCTTTGCACCTTCGCGCCCGTGTTAACGCCGGTGAGACCGTGGTCGTGCACGGGGCAGCTGGTGGCCTTGGTACAGCGTTGTGCAGTATCGCGGCGATCGCCGGTGCTCGAGTGGTTGCGGTCGTGTCCAGCCCGGCCAAAGCCGAGGTTGCTCGGGCAGCAGGCGCCAATGACACGGTGTTGTCTGACGGTGATTGGCGCGCAGAGATTCGATCGTTAGTGCCTGCTGGGGTGAACATCGTGTGCGACCCGGTCGGTGGATCGCGACTGATCGATTCACTACGCGTGCTTGCACCGCTTGGTCGCTATGTCGTTTTGGGTTACACCGAGGGTGAGGTGTCGCAGGTGAAGACAAACCGACTGCTGCTCAACAATCTTGACGTTGTCGGGGCCGGTTGGGGAGCCTTCGTCCGACATGATCCCGTCGCCTTCCGCAAGATTGGTGACGAGGTCATTCGACTCATGAACGATCATCAACTACGCCCCGTGGTGGGTCATCAGCTCGGCTTGGACGAGGCTGCCGCCGCTTTCGCGCTACTAGCCGACCGCAAAGCGATGGGCAAGATTGTTGTTGAGATGCGTTGATGAGACCTGAGTAGAAGTGGTGTGGCTCGTGTCAATCAGGAGGGGGATCCGCTGATCGGACGGATCGCTACGGTCCGACGGATCGACACCGGCACCGCCCGAGTCGGACCAGCAAGGTTGGTCAACCGCTCGACGGCGGCACGACGATGGTTGGGGTCCACGGTGGGCAAGTACAGACCCTCGACGATGCAGGCAGCATCGGACGCATCGTGTAGGGGGTGGGTGAACCGTAGGGCGCGATCCTCGGTCACGGATAGCCCCACTGATGCCTGCAACCGTGATAGCCCCGATCTGGTGAATCGTTGCGGCAACTCTGGCATCTGGCGCAGCCCACGGAATAACTCCACTCCTACCCGGACATCGCGCACTCGGATGGGCCAGGTGACTGGCCGGGTACTGATGAACCGACCACCGGGTCTGAGCACGCGTGCAATTTCGCTCAGTGCCTGCTCGATGGGTTCGAGCAGCATGATCGCCATCGAGCAGATCACGACATCCGTGCAGGAATCGGGCAGCGGTAGGTCCAGGACATTTGCCTCGACGAGCGGACCTCGGCGACGAGCGAGCGCGACCTCGAGTTCACCCCGCGAGACGTCGATACCCAGGTAGTCGGTGGGCTGCGCAAAGTAACGGTTCATCGGTGCACTGCCGCATGCCAGATCGACCACGCGGTCAGGCTTCCCCGGCACTCCCGAGCGCAGCCAGTCGTATGGAGTACCGACACCCGGCCTGGTGGCGCGATCGAGGAGGGTCTCGGTGATGCCGGCGTGGTCGCGGTGATAGGCCGTGAGGAATCCCCGCCATCGATCACCGGCAGCTTGCGGGGAGTTCATCGCTGCGGTGCCGGGCATCGAGTCATGAGGCCTACGGACACCACCGGCCTTGGCCGAGGCACTATCCCGCCGTGAACTTCAAGACGGTCTTCGACTCATAGGCCTTGCCCGGTCGCAAAACGGCACTGCCCCACTGCGGTTGATTTGGTGCATCCGGAGCCCGTTGCGTCTCCAGCGACACGGATTGAAACGGCACGAACGGTTCGCCGAGATTATTACCCGTGTATACCTGCACGCCTGGTGCATCGCTACTGACTGTGAGGGCTCGGCCAATAGCGGGTGCACTCAGGTGTGCCATCTGTCTAAATCCCTCTCCATCAACGAGATAGCACGAATCGAGCCCCTCGGTCGCCTCGATAATGGGGCCCAGCACACTGGGCTCTCGCAGGTCAAACAACGTGTCGGCGACCTCATCTGCTTCGACCGGGATCCCAGTCGTATCGGTGACGAGGCGGCGGTTGGCGGCAACATGGAGGTGGTGTCCGGCAACTGAATGTGATCCGGCGAGGTTCCAGTACCCGTGGTTGGACAGGTTGATGACGGTGGGCCGATCAGTTCGTGCGGAATAGCGCATGGTGATGCTCGTTGGTGACACCTCGTAGGTGACGTCGGCGTCTACCTGTCCGGGGAAACCCATGTCACCGTCTGGGCTGGTGATGGTGAACCGCAACGAAGCCTCATCGGCCGTATCTGTGATGACGTCGTACTCCCAGATCTTGCGGTCGAAACCAATCGCGCCACCGTGCAGGGTGTTGCCGTCGTTATTGACGTCCAACATGTATTCCTGGCCGTCAAGGGTGAATCGACCATGTGCGATGCGATTCGCGAAACGCCCGAGTGTCCCACCAAGGTGTGGATTGCGAGCGTGGTCAGCATGATCAGCTGGATGTGGAAGGGCTAAGTGCACGTGGCCCAGAACTCCCTGAGCGTCGGGAACTTCAACGGTTCGAATCGCCGCACCCAGGCTCAGCAACTGCACGCGCAACTGCCCGAGATCGATGTTGATCGCTGCGAAGGGACCGGCCGCAGACTCGATGGGCTCAATGGTCACGCTCACGGGGATTCCTCCAGGGCAGTGTCGACAACGATGCGGGCGGCGGTTTGAACCTCGCGCAGGTGTTCGATCCCTTGGAAACTCTCGGCGTAGATCTTGTAGACATCCTCGGTGCCAGAGGGTCGCGCAGCAAACCAGCATGACTGTGCCACAACTTTGATGCCACCGAGGGGTGCGCCATTTCCAGGTGCGTGAGTCAGGATGTGATTAATCGGTTGCCCGGCAAGCTCCGTGGCGCTCACCTGCGCCGCTGACAGTGACGACAGCGTGGACTTCTGCTCACGGGTTGCGGGTGCGTCGATTCGTTCATACGCGGGAGCTCCGTGTCGTTGGGTGAGCGACGCATAATGCTCATCGGGATTTGCTCCGGTGGTGGCCAAGATCTCGCTCGCGAGCAGGGCGAGTGCAATTCCGTCTTTGTCTGTGGTCCAGACGTTGCCATTGTGACGAAGGAATGAGGCACCGGCACTTTCTTCGCCACCGAAACCCAAGGCGCCCGACAGCAGGCCGGGCACAAACCACTTGAAGCCGACCGGCACTTCGAATAGGTCACGGCCAAGATCGGCGCAGACCCTATCGATCATCGATGAACTGACCACCGTTTTCCCAATTGCTGCATTGGTGGGCCAATCGGGTCTGCGCGTGAAGAGGTATTCGATGGCGACGGCGAGGAAATGATTCGGATTCATCAGGCCACCGGTTGGGGTAATGATGCCGTGTCGATCAGCATCGGCATCATTACCGGTGCAAATATCAAATTCGTTTCGGCGAGTGATGGCAGATGCCATCGCATAAGCCGAGGAGCAGTCCATGCGAATCTGGCCATCCCAATCCAGTGTCATGAACCGCCATGCCGGGTCGACGCTTGGATTCACGACGGTGAGGTCTAGGTCGTATTGATCGGCGATACGCGCCCAGTAGTCAACGCTGGCACCGCCCAAGGGATCAGCGCCAATTCGAACACCTGCCCCGCGAATGGCCTGTAGGTCAACAACGTCGCTGAGCTGATCTACGTAGGTGCTCAGGTAGTCAAAGCGATCTGTGGTGCTCGCAGCCAAGGCTCGGGATAGGGCGATGCGCCGAACACCGTCGAGCCCGTTGGTTAGGAGTTCATTGGCGCGCTTTTCGATCCCGCGGGTGATGTCGGCATCGGCTGGTCCGCCGTTGGGTGGGTTGTACTTGAACCCACCGTCGCGTGGTGGGTTATGTGACGGGGTGATGACCACACCGTCGGCGCGACCGGGATCGGTCACGTCTCGCCCGGCGTTGTGGTTGACGATGGCGAGTGAAATCGCAGGGGTCGGCGTCAAGCCGTTCTTGTGGTCGATCAGTGTCGTGACGCCATGCGCGGCGAAGACCTCGAGGGCTGTGCTCCAAGCCGGCTCGCTGAGGGCGTGACTGTCTCGACCGAGGAACAGTGGCCCACGAATGTCGGCCGACTTGCGGTATTCGCATACAGCCTGAGCGATGGCTGCGACATGGTCGTCGTTAAAGGAACTGGTGAGTGCGGATCCGCGGTGCCCTGAAGTGCCGAAACTCACCTGCTGTGCGGGATTCGTCGAGTCTGGATGGGCCGTGTAATAGGCCGTGACAAGGGCTGCGATGTTGACAAGATCGATGTCTTGGGCTGGCAAGCCTGCGCGCGGATGTAACGACATAAGGTCATCTTGCCTGGTTTCTTGAGTTCTGTGGGTCTCGCTAGGGTGAACATATGCACACGCTGTTGGTCGCTAATCGTGGAGAAATCGCGATTCGTGCTGCGCGTGCCGCTCGAGAGTTGGGCGCCACCTCCGTTGCCGTCTATGCCGCGGAAGACCGGTCGGCACTGCATCGGGTGATCGCAGACCGGGCATATGAGATAGGTGAGCCGGGTCACCCGGTGCGTTCCTATCTGGACATTGAGGCCCTGCTCGGGATTGCCCTGGAGGCCGGCGCAGATGCTGTATACCCCGGCTACGGGTTCTTGTCTGAGAGTGCGCCGTTCGCCCAGGCTTGCGCTGATGTGGGGCTGGTGTTCGTTGGCCCATCTGCGCAAACGCTGGCACTCACCGGCGACAAGGTGCGAGCCCGCGAGGCAGCAATTTCGGCCGGGGTTCCCGTGCTTCAGGCATCTGGGCCGATCGAGACGCACACCAACCTCGACGACATCGCCGCAAAAATCGGGTTTCCGCTTTTCGTCAAGGCAAGCGCGGGTGGTGGTGGCCGGGGCATGCGGCGCGTCGATGATCCGACGGAGTTTGTTCATGCCGTGGAGTCGGCTCAGCGTGAAGCTCAGGCTGCCTTTGGTGACTCCACGGTTTTTTGTGAGCAGGCGGTGTCGCGACCGCGGCACGTCGAGATTCAGATCCTCGCCGATGGTGTCGGCAATGTTGTGCATCTGTTCGAACGCGACTGTTCGGTGCAGCGGCGCCATCAGAAGGTCGTCGAGATCGCACCCGCTCCCGGCTTGCCGGTTGAACTCGTCGATCGACTGGCTGAGCATGCGGTCGCGTTTGCCCGCAGCGTGGGCTATGAGTCTGCGGGCACCGTAGAGTTTTTGGTCTGGACCGACGAGCGTCAACAAGCCAGCGAGCACGTGGCTGGATACGGATTCGCATTTATTGAAATGAATCCACGCATTCAAGTTGAACACACCGTTACTGAGGAGATCACCGGTGTGGACCTGGTGTTGTCGCAGTTGCAGATCGCCGACGGGGCCAGCCTGGTCGATCTGGGTCTCACCCGACCGCTGCCGCGGCCACAACGCACCGCCATTCAATGCCGCTTGACTACAGAGGATCCTGCTGACGGATTCCGGCCGAGCACAGGCACTATCGCGGCCTATCGATCACCCGGTGGACCAGGTATCCGCCTTGATGGCGCCACGTATACAGGCGCAGAGGTATCGCCCTACTACGACTCGCTTCTAGTGAAGATGACGACATCGGGTGACGACCTGGCTCAGGCAGCACGACGTGCCCGACGTGGACTCGATGAGTTTCGAGTGCGCGGGGTGTCTACTAACGTTGCCTTCCTGCGGGCCCTACTTGATGACCCAGACTTCCTGGCCGGCGACCTCACGACAGCGTTCTTGGATGAGCATCCGGCATTGCTCGACGCAGCCGGCAAAGGCCCGGGGGCCGGCCTGCTCACCAAACTTGCCGAGATCACCGTCAATCAACCCAATGGTGCCCCCGCGAACGATCTCATCGATGCCCATCGGTTGCTGCCGACAATCGAGTCCGATGCGCCGGTCAAGGGCACCAGAGATCTACTGCTCGAGTCGGGCCCGTCAGGACTGGCGGCGTGGTTGCGGGGAAGATCTGCTCTGCCGGTCACCGACACCACGCTGCGTGATGCACACCAGTCGCTCCTAGCGACCCGTGTGCGCACGATTGATTTGGTTGCCGGAGCCGAGGCGACTGCTGCCCTGTTGCCCAATCTTGTGTCCTTGGAGTGTTGGGGTGGGGCTACTTTTGATGCCTCGTTGAGGTTCCTGCGCGAGGATCCGTGGAATCGCCTGGAGCAATTGCGCGAGATTGCACCCCACGTGGCGTTGCAGATGTTGGTACGCGGACGAAACCTGTTGGGGTACGCGCCTTATCCGCGTCCGGTGATCACCTCGTTTGTTGCTGAGGCCGTAGCCGCCGGCATCGACATCTTGCGAGTGTTCGATGCGCTTAACGATGTGCGTCAAATGACCGATGTAATTTCCGCAGTGCGTGACGCTGGCGCCTACGCCGAAGGTGCGGTGTGTTACACGAGTGATTTGCTTGACCCGAAGGAAAGCACTTATACGCTCGACTACTATCTGCGGGTTGCTGATGATCTGGTTGCAGCTGGGGTTCATGGTTTGGTGATCAAGGACATGGCCGGACTGCTTCGGGCACCCGCTGCCCGAGTGATCGTCACCGCCCTTCGTGAACGCTTTGATGTGCCGGTGCGTTTGCACTCCCACGACACTGCAGGTGGGCAAATGGCCACCTACTTGGCAGCCGCCGGCGCGGGCATTGATGGGCTGGATTGTGCTTCTGGTCCGGTGGCCTCGGGCGGTAGTCAACCGAGCATGGGTGCACTTGTGGCGGCGCTTGCGCACACTGATCGGGATACAGGATTCGATCTCGCGCATGTGTTGGCCCTTGAGCCGTTCTGGGAATCTGTGCGAGACACCTACGCGCCTTTCGAGGCGGGCCAACGTGCGCCGTCGACGCGTGTTTATCACCATGAGGTTCCCGGCGGTCAACTGTCGAATCTGCGTGCACAGGCTGAAGCCATGGGCGTGGGAGATCGGTTTAGCGAAGTGCTCGATGCCTATGCGGATGCCAATATCGTGCTAGGTCGCCCGGTCAAGGTCACGCCGTCGTCGAAGGTCGTGGGCGATCTTGCGCTCTGGATGGTCACCTCCGGGGTCACTCGCGCGCAGTTGCTGAACAACGGTGATCGATATGACCTGCCCGGATCGGTTGTGGCGTTTTTGCACGGCCAATTAGGCACCCCGGCAGGCGGTTTCGTTGAACCCTTCACGACTGCTGTCACCACCGCACGTGCGGCTCCGCCGGAACAGGTGGTCCAGGCCGAAGACCTGCAATTGCTGGAACAGGCCGGAACCAATGTGCTCGCCCGTCGGCAGGCGCTATCTCGCCTCATGCTGCCCACCGAGGCTGCTGGGCTTGCTGCATCGCAAGAGACATACGGTGATGTGTCGGTGTTGCCGACCCTGCCATTTCTCTACGGGCTCAGGCCCGGGCACGTCGAGCGAATCGAGGTCGGTGATGGCCAAACCTGGTTCGTCGAGCTTGATGTGGTGGGTGATGTGGACGACACCGGTCATCGCCGCGTGCATCTTTGGGCCAATGGGCAGCCGTGGGCGTTGAGAGTATTGGACACATCAGCTGCCCAGACGCGCGTCGCGAGACCACGCAGCGATCCGGGCAATGATGGTCACGTTGGTGCCAGCGTGCCAGGTGTCATCACCATGTTGATGAGTACAGGGGACCTGGTGACGGCTGGCGATCGGATCGCTGTAATCGAAGCGATGAAGATGGAGTCGGTGGTCACAGCGCCCCGGGCGGGAACAATACGTGCCACCCATGCGGCATCCGGTGATCAAATCGATGCGGGTGAACTAGTCGCGGAGATTGGTTAGTCTTGCGATCCGCACTCCGCGACATGGCGCGAACTCCCACACTGCTGGTGTGTTGCGATTACGACGGCACGTTGTCGCCGTTGGTAGATGATCCAGGCAACGCGGTGCCGTTGGATGATGCGGTCAAGGCATTGCGGGCCTTGGCACATCTGCCCAACACGACCGCCGCCGTGGTTTCCGGGCGCGCGCTGCGAGACCTGGCGGCCCTGTCGCGGCTGCCCGGTGAGATCCACCTCGTGGGCAGCCACGGGTCCGAGTTTGATCTTGACTTTGCCCGCGGTCTAGACACCCAACAACAGCAACTGCTCATTGATCTCGAGCAGGTGTGCCGGGAACTGGTTGTTGACGCACCGGGGGCATTGGTTGAAGTGAAGCCAGCCAGTGTGGCCGTTCATGTGCGTCAAATGCCCGAACCACAGGGTGATGCGCTGCTTGAGCACACGGCGGAGGTGTGTGGTCGGATGCCCGGCGTGCTTGTTCGCCACGGTAAACGGGTGGTTGAAATGAGCGTGGTTCATTCGGATAAGTCCGACGCTGTGCATGTGCTGCGCCATCGGCTTGGTGCCACCGCGGTGTTGTTCATCGGAGATGACCTGACCGACGAGAGTGTGTTTGCGCAGATGAGTGGGCCGGATCTGGGCATCAAGGTCGGTGAGGGCGAAACCTTGGCCACGCTGCGCGTGGATGACCCGGTGGCGGTGGCGCAGGTACTGGCGGAGCTTCTGCATGAACGCGAACGCTGGCTTCTTGGTGGCCACGCCCATCCGATTGAGGATTACACCCTGTTGTCCGATGGCCGCACCGTCGCCCTGTTGTCAGCGGCTGGATCCATCGATTGGATGTGCGCGCCCGAAGCCGATTCACCCGCGCTGTTTGCGGCCCTTCTCGGCGATGTCACCTCGGGCTTCTTTTCTGTGACAGCCGGGCACGGCGAACCTCCGCTTTCTACGACGTATCTGCCGGGCACCATGTTGGCCCGCACGCGTTGGGCGGGTGTGTCGGTGACCGATTTTCTCGACGGAGCACCCGATCTGCCAGGGCACAGCGCTGGTGGTGTGCGCCTGATTCGTGTGATTTCTGGCCGACAGTCGGTCAACGTTGTCTTTGCTCCGCGCCCGCAATTCAGCGCCGTGCCGGTGTCTTTGCATGCGCAGGAGGGAGGCCTCGTCGTTCGCGGTGCCTCCGACGGTATCTGCTTGCGGGCCCCCGGTGTGGATTGGACCATCATTGATGAATTCGGTGGGCAGGTCGCCACAGCCGTGATTGATCCGAGCGCCGGTGATGTGTACCTCGAATTGCGCTATGGGTCCGACGACCTCACGCCAAATGATGTCGAACAACGCTCCGCACTGGTTGAGCAGGCGTGGCAGGAGTGGACGCAGGGCCTATCACTGCCGGGATTGGATCCGGAGTGGGAGATGCGTTCGGCCCTAGCACTAAAGGCCTTGTGTGTCACAGGCACCGGCGGCATCTTGGCGGCAGCGACCACGAGTTTGCCCGAGGGTATTGGTGGAATCCGCAACTGGGACTACAGGTATGTCTGGGTGCGAGATGCAGCTCTCACTGCCCGGGCGTTGGTGGCCCTGGGTTCGACTCATGAGGCGGAGAGTTTCCTGCGTTGGCTGCACACGGTGGTGGAGTCGGCCGCGAGCCCTGAGCGGTTGCATCCGCTCTATACCGTCCATGGCACCGAACTTGGTCCAGAAGCCGTTCTTGACCATCTGCCAGGTTATGCCGGTAGTCGCCCGGTACGAGTGGGCAATGCTGCTCAAGGACAGGTGCAACTTGACGTGTTCGGTCCGGTGGTAGCGCTCATTGATGAATTGGCGCAGCACCGAGGGTTCGTTACCGATGAGGAATGGCAACTAGTCGTTGACTGCGTGACCGCAGTCGCCCATCGCTGGCAGGAACCTGACCACGGTATTTGGGAGATCCGAGACTATCCGCGGGAGCACGTTCATTCACGCATGATGTGCTGGCTTGCTGTCTCTCGCGGTGTGCGACTCGCTGGTATGCGTGGGGAGGGCACCGTCGAGTGGCAACGACTCGCTGCAGAAATCTTTGACGATATTGAATCGCGTGGGTTTGATGACGATCTTGATTCATATGTATGTGCCTATGACCGACATGAGGCAGATGCGGCTGTGCTGCATGGGATTATCGAAGGATACCCGGCACCGATCGAGCGCATAGCTGGAACGATTGCCTACATTGAGTCGCAACTGCGCAAAGCTGGCGGTGTCTATCGATATCGCTACGACGATGGCCTGCCCGGCGGAGAAGGTGCGATGCATATTTGTGGTGCCTGGCTGGCCGCTGCCTATGTGCGGGTCGGCCAGCGCGATCATGCCGGCCAAATGTTGGCCGCGATGAAGCAGGCATCGGGAATCACGCACTTGCTGCCCGAACAGGTTGATCCGATGAGTGGTCAAGGGCTGGGCAACCATCCCCAGGCATACTCGCATCTGGGGGCACTGCTGGTCGCTCAAGCCCTCACTCATGATGACTAATCACAACCCGCCGGAAGTGCCGAATCGGTCCTACCTGGGCACTCCGGCTACCGCACCCGGTCCGTCCGGACCGCAAATGTTGACGCATTTCTTGCGCATACGTGACAATCCGCTGCGCTACTTGGCTGACATGCAAGCCGAATACGGCAATGTGGTTCAGTTTCCTATTCCGCGACCACCTACCTACCTAATCGCCGATGCGCAGGCTGCTCGGCAGGTGTTGATGGCCTCGCCACGCGATTACAGCAAGCAGACAATCCAATACTCGGCACTGTCGCTGGTAACCGGAAACGGACTGCTCACCAGCGACGGTGACACCTGGCGCAGGCAGCGACGACTGGTGCAACCGGCCTTCAGCGCGCGTGCGATTGATCGTCTGGCTGACCATGTTGTACGTGCGATGCAACGCGTGGATGACCGTTGGTTGGCCCTACCCGACCGTGGCGCGGTCATCGATATGGACGAGTTGATGATGGGGGCGACCATGGAGATTGTGGGCGCATCCCTGTTTGGTGCCGACCTCACCGCAGATGCCGATCAACTCGCGCAGGCAACGTTGCGGGCGCTAGAGGTGGTGGTGGCTCGCGCGCGTGTTCCCATCACTCCGCCCGCATGGATCCCTACCCCGGCGAATCGACGACTGCAGCATGCGGTAGGTGAACTCGATGACCTCGTGGAGTCCATCATCGCGGCGCGTCGATCCCGACTGGTTGATGACACTGACCTTGACATGCTTGACCTACTGCTCGCTGGCGATGAATCCGGCGATGCGCTGTCGGTGACTGAGGTGCGCGACCAGATCGTGACCTTCATTGTCGCCGGCCACGAGACCGTCGCCAGTGCCCTGGCCTGGGCCCTGTGGTGTATCTCGGGTGATGATCATGTGCAAAGTCGAATGCACGACGAGGTGGATTCGGTGGTGGGTGCGGGCGAACTATCAATGGCAACGCTCGCTGACTTGCCTTACACCCGTGCGGTGTTCGAAGAAGCCATGCGATTGTTTCCGCCGGCTTGGTTGGTGACTCGTAAAGCGCTTAAGGACGACACGTTGGCACGCACGCATGTGCCGGCAGGCTCGCTCATCATCTTGAGCCCGTATCTCATACATCGAGATCCGCAAGTGTGGAGTAATCCACATTCCTTTACGCCGGAACGCTTTTTGGGCATCGACACGCGCGGGGCAGCCACGGCGACGTCGTATTGGCCCTTTGGTGCAGGGCCTCGTTTATGCATCGGTCGGGATTTCTCCTACGCCGAGGGAGTACTCATCCTGGCTGGTCTGGTCAGACGAGCGAGATTTGATCGAGAACCTGGTCAAGCGCCCCCTGTGCCGCTCCCGCAGGTTACGATCCGCCCGGCCGGTGGCGTTCGGCTGCGCGTTAGCCGCCGTGGGTGACGTAGTTCATCAACGCGAGTTTTTCTTCCTCGAGATGGTTCAATCGCGCCTTCACGATGTCACCGATGCTCACGATGCCTACCAGAACTTCGTCGTCAACGACGGGCACGTGGCGCACTCTTTGGGAAGTCATCAGTGCCATCACATCGTCGACGGTTGCCTGCGGAGTTATGACGGAGACATCTGTTGACATGATGCTGGAAACACGTCGGGGGCGAACTCCGCCGGTCTGGCCAGCATCAGGGTCTGCGGCCATGGCGCGAACGATGTCGCGCTCAGAAACGATGCCCTCCACAGCCTGACCGTCGGTGGACACGACAACGGCTCCGATGGAGTGTTCAGAAAGTGTTGCGAGCAGGTGGGCGACGTTGTCCTCGGGTGAGACCGTGACGACGGTGTGGCCCTTCATGGTGAGGATTTGCGCGATCAACATGGCATACCTCCGTACCTAGGCGAATACCCACTATGGTCACCCCCCTGG
This sequence comes from Actinomycetota bacterium, assembly GCA_017857875.1. Taxonomy (GTDB): domain Bacteria; phylum Actinomycetota; class Actinomycetes; order S36-B12; family S36-B12; genus M55B157. The sequence goes on from JAFMCH010000038.1 coordinate 18,144, forward strand.
GGGTGTGTTGTCTAGCCTCCCCAGATCAATCGCAGAGTCTTATCGTGCAGTCGTCCATTGGTGGTCACTGCACTATCGCTAACCCGAGCGCCATCGAATCCGGTGATTTTGCCGCCTGCTTCTTCGATAATGGGTACCAGAGCGGCGATGTCCCACAGGCTCAGTTCCGGTTCAGCGGCGATATCGACCGCGCCTTCGGCGACCAACAGGTGTGACCAGAAATCCCCATAGGCTCGCCAGCGCCCGGCGGCGTTGCCTAGGGCAGACCAGGCGTCGCCATTCCAACCGACGGAATCGCTGCAACTCACCGAGGCATCAGACATATTGTCGACGCTGCTGACGGCCAGGCGTCGGTCGTCGGAATCCTCTGGGCCGCGAGTCCAGGCGCCGTGATTGCGTTGGGCCCACCACCGGCGGCCCAGGGCGGGTGCTGACACCACACCGAGGACGAAGTCGTCCTCGACCGCAAGTGCGATGAGCGTTGCCCACACGGGAACGCCGCGAACAAAGTTCTTGGTGCCGTCAATGGGATCAATGATCCACCGACGGCCAAGGCCGGTATCGCCACCGAACTCTTCCCCGAGGACGAGATCATCCGGCCGCAGCTCGGTGATTCTTGCTCGTATTTCTTGCTCCACCTGCGTATCTGCCTGGGTTACCGGTGTGAGATCGGCCTTGGTTTCTATCTGAAGTGTGCGTGAACGGAAGTGGCTCAGGGTGACTTCATCGGCGATGTCAGCGAGGTATGTGGCGATCGCGAGATCTGTCGATTCGGCGGTGACGGAGGGGGCATCAGGCGTGTCGGACATAGCCGCACCGTAGCGAACGGTGCGCTACGGTGTGCAACGTGCCGGATGCGATCTTTGGTCTACCCACGCACATTCTGGTGGTGCATGCGGCGGTCGTCTTGATTCCACTCGCCGCAGTAGGTGCGGTGGTGATGGCACTGTCGGCCCGATGGTCAGAGCGTTTCGGTCCTGCGGTTGTCGCGGTCGGTGCGGTGGGTTTTCTGGCGAGTCTTGCCTCGCGTTTGTCAGGCCCATCCCTCGCTCAGTCGCAAGGTGTCTCTGAGGCTCACCATAGCGCGGGAAATCTGTTGCCATTTTTTGCCGCCGGGTTGCTGATCGTCGTTACGGTGCTGTGGTTGATTGATCGAAGGGGTGCGGTAGCGAGGTCGCTGAGCACATCGATTCTTGCGGTGGTCGTCGTCGCGGTCGCGGTGTTGGCTACGGGCTGGACAATTCGAACCGGACACACAGGCAGCGAGCAGGTGTGGCAAAACGTCGTGACGATGATTACGAGTCCTCAACACTCGTTGACCGACTAGCAAGCACACGTCGCAGCGAGTCGAGTCGACTCGTGAGATATGGATTGCCGGCGACGAAAGCGTCTAGGCCGCAAGCACTTTCGTCATGGCTGCAGCCGCGTGGGCAATCGGCAATTCCCGGTGTGAGGTCATCAAAGCTGCGCACAATGGCATCGGTGGACACGTGCGCGAGCCCAAAGGAGCGAACTCCGGGGGTGTCGATAATCCAGCCGCCGTCGGGTAGCGGGAGGGCAATCGCTGAGGTCGACGTGTGGCGACCACGCCCGGTGACCTCGTTGACGACACCGGTCGACCGTGTGGCGCCTGGAACTAAGGCATTCACGAGCGTGGACTTGCCGACACCCGATGGACCCATCAGTACCGTGATGCGTCCGGTGAGTTGATTGCGCAAGACTGCGAGGTCTGCTGGATCGTGCACATGAGTGTCCTCGTCTCTGGCCAGGGTGATGAAGGGCACTGATAGCGCCTCGTACGCCAGGAGGAGTTCATGCGAGTCGGCCAGATCGGTTTTCGTGATGATAAGAAGCGGACTAACACCGGAGTCGTAGGCGGCGACGAGCGCACGATCAATCAGTCGAGTATTGGGTTCAGGGTCTGCGATTGACGTGACAATGCCCAGCTGATCAGCATTGGCAACGATGATTCGTTCAACAGAGTCTGTGTCGTCGGCGGTTCGCCGCAGTGATGTGCGGCGCGGATCGATTCGGATGATGCGAGCAAGAGCATCGTCGTGTGATGACGTATCTCCCACCAGCCACACGCCATCGCCGACCACGACCCCTTTGCGACCGAGTTCGCGTGCCTTGATCGTGTTCAGTACCCGACCGTCGTCGGTCAGTACTCGAAAGCGACCGCGATCGACAGCGGTGACCGTGGCCCGTTCAGCTTGGGCGTGGTCGGGGCGTTCTTTGGAGCGTGGCCGAGATTTGCGCCGAGATGGGCGAATACGCACGTCATCTTCGTCCCAGTCACGCTTGGTCACGAAGTTGACTCCACCAGTGACGCCCAGCGCTGGGGAAAGTTGGGCAGGGTCTTGTCGGTTGTGGCGATATCGCTGATGGTTACGCCGGGTACGGCCAGCCCGACGATGGCAGCCGCTGTCGCCATGCGGTGATCGTCATAGGAGTCCACGTCA
>JAFMCH010000105.1 GCA_017857875.1 Actinomycetota bacterium
AGATGGAATTCCTGGGTCGCGATGGCCCGAGAAAATTCGCGGTGACCCGCGAAGAAGCGCTACGTGTGTTGGCTGACTTCATCGCCAATCGGCTAGCTACCTTCGGTCCCTTTGAAGACGCTGCCATGACAGATGACTGGGTGATGTCGCACTCGCTGTTGTCGGCACCAATGAACATGGGCCTGCTCGACCCGATGGAGTGTGTGCAGGCGGTCGCCGACGCGTATGTGCGTGGCGAGGCGGATATCGCGAGCGCTGAGGGATTTATCCGTCAGGTCATGGGTTGGCGCGACTACGTTTGGCATCTCTACTGGCATTTGGGCGAGGGATACGTCGGCGAAACCAATGCGTTAGCCGCGCATCAGCCGTTGCCCCAATGGTGGCGTGAACTGGATTCAGATGCGGTAGAGGCAGCCTGTGTACGCACGGCTCTGGAGCAGGTGCGCGACCACGGCTGGAACCATCACATCCTGCGCCTGATGGTGCTGGGCAATTGGGCTTTGCAGCGTGGCTATGACCCGGTCGAGACAACCGAATGGTTCACCAGCGTGTTCGTCGATGCATACCCGTGGGTGATGGCGGCAAATGTCGCCGGCATGGCGCTGTATGCCGACGGGGGAGTGATGGCCACGAAGCCATATGCCGCCGGGGGCGCCTATATCAATCGAATGACCAACTTCTGCGGTGGATGTGTTTATGCGCCAACGAAGCGCGTGGGTCCACAAGCATGCCCGGTCACCGCGGGTTACTGGTGGTTCATTGACCGTAATGCTGAGCGTCTTGCGGGCAATCCGCGGATGGGTCAACCGTTACGCGGCCGGCTACGTCTTGCGGATCTCGACGAGCTGGTAGCCGCCGAGACCGACCGTGGCGACAGCCCTCCTTAGTCGTCGGGCAAGATGCCCGGGTGGATGCGGTCACGATCATCGGGCTTCTGGCCGCGGGAGTAGCCGCCGGGGCCATTAACGGTGTCGTGGGCGCTGGCACCTTGATCACCTTTCCCACATTATTGGCCGCGGGGGCATCACCGGTGGTGGCTAATGGCACCAACACGCTCGGATTGAGTTTCGGTTCGGCATCGTCAGCCTGGGCGTATCGGCGGGAGTTGGGCGGTACACGTGCGGTGTTAAAGATTGCCGTCATCGCCGGTGCGGCTGGTGCGGCATTCGGCGCGATATTGGTGCTTGCACTACCAGAGGCTTTTTTTGCAGCGCTGGTTCCATGGCTGATTCTCAGTGCGGTCGTTCTCGTCGCCGTGCAGCCGGCCTTGGCAACGCGATTGCGTCGCACGGCCGTGAAACGGCAGGCGCGTCCGCGGACCTTGGCCGTAGCAATAGGTGGCGCAGGCATATACGGCGGCTATTTTGGTGCCGGTCAAGGTGTCGTCTTGATGGGCGTGCTCGGGTTGCTTTATGACGCAGACCCGCAGCGAGCCAACGCGGCGAAGAATCTCATGGCCGGGGTTGCCAATGTCACCGCTGCTGTGGTGTTTGTCGTCGCGGGACGGGTGTGGTGGATGGCGGCCGCTCTGATCGCAGTAGGTGCCATCGTGGGTGGCACCTTTGGTGCGCGGTTCGCCCGACGCTTGCCCCCTCGGGTGATGAGGCTTCTCGTGGTCGTGATCGGAGTGATTGCGGCTGTCGCAGTGTGGGTGGGCGCATGACGATGATCGTTATCGACCACCCGGATGACCCGCGCATGGTCGACTACCTGGAATTGACCGACATGGACCTCCGACGACACCATGAAGGTGAGCGCGGTGTTTTCATGGCCGAGGGATTTGTGGTCCTCGAGCGCGCGCTCAGCCAAGGATTCACGCCATTATCGGTGTTGTGTTCGCGTAGGTTCGACCGACGTGTGCAAGAACTGCTCGCTCGGGAGCGCCAAGACGTCCCGGTGTATGTGGCTGATGACGACGTGCTGGAAGCAATCACCGGGTTTCATGTGCATCGAGGTGCTTTGGCCGTGCTGCGGCGTCCGGCCGAACTGTCGTTGAGCGAACTCATTGACCTGCCCGGTGATGTGCTGATCTTGGAGGACCTGGTCGATCCGACAAATGTGGGGCTAGCGGTGCGTTCAGCGGCCGCCTTCGGATGGGGTGCCATGTTGATCTCACCACGCTGCGCTGACCCGTTGTATCGACGCGCGGTGAAGTCCTCCATGGGAGCCGTCCTTGGGATGCCATGGCGTAGAGCCGATGATCTCGTGGCTGAAATGATTCAGATGCAGCATGCAGGTGTTGATGTGATCGCACTGACGCCGAGCCCTCAGGCCCCCGAACTGGTCGATGTCATTGATGGATCGCAACGGATTGCGCTCCTTGTTGGCACCGAGGGGAACGGGTTGCAGAAGCAGTCGATGTCAACAGCACGCACACTCGCCCGAATAGACATGGCGCCGACGATAGATTCACTCAACGTGGCCGCAAGCGTTGCGGTTGCGGCGTTTGCGGTGCAACAGTGTCGACGCCGGTAGACCGGTCAAGTGAGAGAGGAGCGTTGACGTGGTTGAGCCAACAGACTTCGACAGCGGGGCATCAGGCCGTGGCCAGATCTGGCTCATCCGACACGGGGAAACCCAATGGAGCCGAATCGGTAAGCACACCGGTCGCACAGACCTCCCTCTGACGCCGGCAGGTGAGCAGGCCGCTACTGCTTTGCACGCCACGATCACCGGGCACACCTTCGGCCTTGTCATGGTCTCGCCACTGGTTCGCGCAGAACGCACCGCCACCTTGGCCGGAGCAACATCGTCAGCGATGGGTGAGGTTGTCACTGATCCTGATCTCATGGAATGGGACTACGGTGCATGGGAAGGACGCACCACGGCCGAGATTCGACAGACGCTGCGCCGGGCGGACTGGACCATTTGGAATGACGTGATTCCGGCCGGGCGAACGCCAGGTGAGCAGCCAGCCGAGGTCGCGGCCAGGTGCGAGCGGGTGCTCGCTTCGGTCCGGGTGGTGCTCAATCGCGGCGAAGACGCCCTGCTAGTAGCACATGGGCACCTATTGCGCATTCTGACCGCAACTTGGCTGGGACTACCTGCGACAGATGGCCGATTGTGGGCGCTTGCACCCGCGACCATCAGCCGACTCGGATTCGAGCATGAACAGCCGGTTATTCGTGGTTGGAACTGTCCGACGTAGATCTCGTTGCGTTCATCAGGGTGTTCGTCACTTCTAGCCGATATGGTGGGCGGATGTTGCATAAGCGCCGCCTGGGTACCCCGGCGATGGTCGGGGTGGGTGTTGCTGGTGCCGTGCTTTTGCTCGGCGCATGCGGGGGGTCTGCAAACGATGCATCGACCGACGCCCGCGCTGCGGAATCACCTGCTGCGGCCGCCCAGATGCCCTCCGGTGCAGATCAGGCACCCAAAGTGACCGAAAGTCCGATCCCGGTGGGTGCAGCCGACGCCGAGGGGGTCATCACGGTCGGCCTCGATGACCCTTACACACCAACATCCACCGGCACCGCGACCGACGATTATCGCTGCTTCTTGATGGATCTAGGAGTGTCTGAAGACCGCATGGTGACCGGTGTACGTTTCGTGCCCGGCAACCCGGCGGTCGTGCATCACGCGATCGTCTATCGGGTGCAACCTAGCCAACTGGCCGGAGCCCTTGATCGTGACGATGCTGACCCAGGGCAAGGCTGGTCATGCTTTGGTGGGCCTGACCTTCCCCGATCAAACGGTTCCAACGATGCACTGTCGGCAATCGGCGGATCGCCTTGGTTGGCTGCCTGGGCACCCGGCGGTCGCGAAGCCCGGTTTGCCGACGGCACGGGTGTGAGTATTGAGGCGGGGAGTCACGCGGTGTT
>JAFMCH010000039.1 GCA_017857875.1 Actinomycetota bacterium
CATGTGTTAAGCACGCCGCCAGCGTTCGTCCTGAGCCAGGATCAAACTCTCCATTGATGTTTTTGTGTTGGCGCCCCTTGCGGAGCACCGTCACTCAATGAGATGAGTGAAACTGGCAGACACAAGCTGGTGCTTGTATCAACCAAAGGAACCGTCACGGATCTTCCCAGCCCGAGGGCTAGCAGACACCGTGAACGGAGTTGTTTGGCATCGATATATGGCTCACTGTTGAGTTCTCAAGGATCGTGTGCTGCTGAGCGCGCCTTCAGTGAAGACCGTTCTCAGGGCAACTCTTCTACGTTACTTGGGCTGCCCTAAGAAGTCAAATTCCGTCACAGTGATCTGCATCACGTTTTCGGACACGATTTCAATGAGCAACTTTTGATCTGTATTGCTCTCGCGGATCCGTCCTCAGCCATGGTTTCCATGGTGTCCGGTGCTTCCTAGCGAGCGAGTTGACTATACGCGCAGTCGGTCAAGCGAGTCAAATCGCCTGCATCGGGCAGACCGATTTCAGCTATGGCTGACTGAGTACGACTCCGGCCAATGTACGTTTTCCTCTGCGCAGCAACAGAAAACGGCCAGCGAGCAAATCCGATACGTGCGGCCGCCACTGCTCATCGGTGACTCGTTCATTATTCACGTACATTCCGCCCTCGGCGATCGTTCGCCGAGCGGCGCCGTTGCTGGCGGCAAGTTCGCTTCGGGTCATTAGCGTGACGATGTCGGGTAGTTGTCCGCCGACGACCTCTGCGGCGTCGAGCCGGGCCATTGGCAACTCGCCGAACGCAGCAGCCAGGGCGTCGTCAGGCACATCGACCAACTCAGCCTGACCAAACAGGGCCCGGGCAGCAAGCTGGACCGCCGCGCACGCCTGCGCACCATGAACCAGAGTGGTCAATTCATTGGCCAACCCGCGCTGTGCCTCCCGGGCCTGAGGCTTCTGCTGTGTCGCGGACTCCCAGGCGCCGATTTGATCCTCATCAGCCTGGCTGTAGAGGCGGGCGTAGGTCATGACGTCGCGATCGTCGGCGTTGAGCCAAAACTGGAAGAAAGCATAGGGACTGGTCATCTGCGGATCTAGCCAGACGGTTCCGGTCTCGGTCTTGCCGAACTTGGTGCCATCGGCCTTGGTCACCAGCGGAGTCGTGAGGGCGTGGACGCTCGCGCGCTCAACCCTCCTGACCAGATCAACGCCGGCGGTGATGTTGCCCCACTGGTCGGAACCGCCTGTTTGCAGGTGACAACCGAACCTGCGATAAAGCTCGAGGTAGTCGAAGGACTGAAGGATTTGATAGCTGAACTCGGTGAAGGAGATACCGCCGGCGGCTAGCCGCGCCGCGACGGCCTCCCGATCGAGCATTCGGTTGACGCTGAAGTGTTTGCCTATATCGCGCAGAAATTCAATCACTGAGACGTCTTTAGTCCACTCGTAATTGTTCACCATCCGCGCCGCGTTTGGGCCCTCGAAGTCGAAGAATCGCTCCAACTGCGAGCGCACGCGTTCGCTCCATGCTTGGACAACATCAGCGCCGTTGAGCACTCTCTCGCCACTTGACTTGGGATCGCCGATCAAACCGGTGGCACCTCCGACCAAACCGAGGGGCTGGTGCCCGGCCAGTTGAAAGCGCCGCACGGTGATGATCTGCAGGAGATTGCCCAGATGCAGACTGGGTGCCGTCGGATCAAACCCGCAGTACAGGGTCATGGGACCCGCGGACAACTCCGCCCTGAGCGCATCAAGATCGGTGCTTTGGGCGATGAGTCCGCGGGACTGCAAGAGGTCAACCAACGCACTCATAGCTCTTGATCCTGCCCTATGCCGGGATGAACCGAGTCGGGCCCGGCCCAGGTGCGGGCCGAGTCAATGAGGTCCTGGCACCCAACCAGTTGCTCACGCACGGACCGACGTGCCGTGCCACCGGTCGCGCCACGCGAATCTACCGACCCCACCACGCTGAGCACATCACGAACCGATGGGGTCAAAGCCTCAGAAATGCCCGCCAACTGCGTATCTGTCAGGTCACCCAATTCGATACCCGCGGCCTCGGCAGTTCGCACGCACTCCCCCGCGATCTCGTGAGCGTCCCTGAAGGCAACTCCCTGGCGCACCAGCCACTCCGCAATGTCGGTGGCAAGTGAGAATCCTTCAGGTGCCGCCGCCGCCATGCGCTCCACATCGAAGGTCAAAGTCGCGACCATGCCGGTCATAGCCGGCAACACCAGCCTGAGTTGATCGTGGGAATCGAACACCGGCTCCTTGTCTTCTTGCAGGTCGCGGTTATACGCGAATGGCAGACCCTTCAAGGTAGCGAGCAGGCCGGTGAGGTTGCCGATGAGGCGACCGCTCTTGCCGCGCGCCAACTCGGCCACGTCGGGATTCTTCTTTTGCGGCATAATCGACGACCCGGTTGACCAGGCATCGTCCAAAGTTGCCCAACCAAATTCACGTGAGGTCCACAAAATCACCTCCTCGCCCAGGCGCGACAGATGTACGCCCAGCATGGCGGTGATGAACAAGAACTCGGCCACCCAATCGCGATCGCTCACCGCATCAATGGAATTGGCCAGGACCGAGTCGAAACCCAGTGAACGGGCCACGCGATGCGGATCGAGCCCGAGTGACGAGCCTGCAAGCGCCCCGGCACCCAGCGGTGACCGGGCCGCTCGAACGTCCCAATCTTGAAAGCGCTCGATGTCGCGTGCCAGTGCGTGCACATGCTTGGCCAGCTCATGCCCAAATGAAATCGGCTGGGCATGCTGCAGATGGGTGAACCCAGGAGCCATGGTGTCGACGTGCGCGGATGCTTGGTCAAGCAGCGCCTGCTGTAGATCAGCAATGAGACGTGCGAGCTCTCGGGCCGCATCACGAAGGTAGAGGCGGAAATCCGTTGCTACCTGATCATTGCGACTCCTGCCAGCCCTCAATTTCCCGCCCAGCGGTCCGAGTCGCTCCATTAAGGATCGCTCAATGGCTGTGTGGACATCCTCATCGTCCAGCGACGGGAGAAAGTCACCGGAGGCAACATCGTCGGCGAGTTCACTCAACGCCGATTCGACTCGCCGAACCTCCTCGTCATCAAGCAGTCCAGCCTGCGAAAGGACATGAACATGCGCTCGCGTCTGGGCAATGTCATAGGGAGCAAGGCGAAAGTCAAAGTGCACAGACAGCGACAGTGCCGCCATGGCATCCGCGGTTCCTCCGACAAAACGACCACCCCAAAGGCGTGTAGGGGCGGCCTGCGGGGACTCAGTCATGACGTATGTCCTTTCTCGGCGAATGCCAGGATTCGCTCAGTGAGTTCGACACCGCCGTCGAGGTCGCGAGCGACCATGAACACGGTGTCGTCGCCCGCAACCGTACCCAACAGGTTCGACCAACCCGCTCGATCAAGGGCGCTAGCGAGGTACTGAGCAGCACCCGGTGGCGTGCGCACTACGACCATGTTGCCCGAATGCTCCACTCGGACCACGAGATCCGTGAGCGCTCGAGCCACCCGATGTTCGATCATCTGCTCTTGCGACCGATCGTCAGCCGTCGGCAAGACGTACCGAAATCTGCCGGACTCTGCTCTTGCACGAATGGCTCCAAGATCGACAAGATCACGTGAAAGTGTGGCTTGAGTGACCGCTATCCCCTCATCTGCCAATAGCTGACGCAATTGATGCTGCGATGAGACTGGCTGCTGCGCAATAAGATCTGCGATACGCATGCGGCGAGCAGTTGGAGTGTGAGGTGTCGTCACGCTGAGCCCTCGAACATCTCCGCTGCCTGTTGGACAATAACGGGCCAACGCGCTGCGAAGTACTCCGCATCACCATCGCTCAGGATCAGCGGGGGTGCCAGTCGCACAACATCGGGTCTCACCGCATTGACGATTACACCCTGTTGCCGCGCCGCTAGTTCGACCTCAAGTGCCATCGGGTCACGTAGAACTACGCCCAGCAGCAAGCCTGATCCGCGAACGTGATGTACCGCCATCTGCTCACACACGATCTCGGTCAAGACGGCACCCATGCGATGAGCGTTAGCCAGCAATCCGTCGGTCTCAATAGTCTGCAGAACGGCCAGGGCAGCAGCACACGACACCGGATTGCCGCCGAAGGTCGTTCCGTGAGAGCCGGGTGACATGAGTCTGCCGGCGTCACCGAACGCTGCGCATGCACCGATAGGAAGGCCGCCACCGAGACCCTTCGCCATCGTGACGACGTCTGGCTCAATGCCATCTGCTTGATGGGCAAACCACTGACCGGTGCGACCAATACCGGTTTGCACTTCATCAATGACAAGAAGTGCACCATAGTTTCGGGTGACTGACCGGGCTGTCGCGAGATAACCCTCAGGCGCCGGTCGGACACCACCCTCGCCCTGAATGGGTTCAAGAAACACCGCTGCTGTGTCTTCGGTCACGGCCTCAACCAACGCCGCTGGATCCCCGAATGGCACGACCGTCACATCGCCAGGCAATGGCGCAAACGGCTCCTGCTTTTTGGGTTGGGCAGTAAGTGCCAGGGCCCCCATGGTTCTGCCATGGAAGGACTGATCTGCGACGATCACCCGCGTGCGCCCGGTAAGGCGACTCAACTTGAACGCCGTCTCATTGGCCTCTGCCCCGGAGTTGCTAAACAGGATGCGCCCATCGCGCGCGCCACTGGGATCCAACAGCGCCAGCAACTTCTCGGCCAACTGCACGGGTGGCTTCGTAATAGCTAAATTGCTGGTGTGTCCGATCAGCTCCAGTTGCGCCGTTACCGCAGCCACGATCGCTGGATGGGCTTGACCCAGTGCGTTGACGGCTATGCCGCCCAGGAGATCCAAGTACTCCTGACCATCTACATCCCAAACCCGGGTGCCATACCCTCGCTCAAGGGTCAGCGGCGGCACTCCGTAGTTGTTCATCAAGTGCGCTTCCCACCGCGATTGCCAGCGCATCCCGTCGTCAATGTTCGGCATCGAATCCGCAGCCATTACGGAGTCCAACCGTCTTCGTGCACCATGGTGCCGACACCGTCATCGGTAAACACTTCAACGAGCAGCGCGTGGGGCACCCGACCGTCAATGACGTGAGCCCGTCTCACCCCTCCATCAATTGCGCGGAGACATGCCTCCATTTTCGGCGCCATTCCTTCATCAAGTGAGGGAAGTAACCGACGCAGTTCACCAGCACTGATCAAGCGCACTACTTCAGTACTATGCGGCCAATCGGCATATAACCCAGCTACGTCGGTAAGCATGACGAGTTTGCGAGCATCAAGAGCCACTGCCAGGGCACCGGCAGCGGTATCCGCATTAACGTTGTACACGGTGCCGTTGTGATCACTTGCTACCGACGACACAACGGGAATGCGGCCGTCATCGAGCAATGATTCGACGAAAGTTGGATTAACCGAGACAACGTCGCCGACATGTCCGAGGTCAACCTGGACGCCATCGATGATCGGCTGCTTGCGGGCAGCCGTGAATAGGTGAGCGTCGTCCCCCGATAGCCCCACCGCGTAGGGACCATGAGCGTTGATAAGACTGACGATCTCGCGTTGCACCTGTCCGGTAAGAACCATATGCACCACGTCCATGGTCTCGCGTGTTGTCACCCGCAAGCCACCGCGAAATTCAGATGGGATATTTAAGCGCTCCAACATCGTTGATATTTGCGGCCCTCCGCCATGCACAACGACGGGTCGCAATCCAGCCAGGCGCAGGAAGATGACATCTTCGGCGAATGCCTTCTTGAGCTCATTGTCGATCATTGCGTTTCCGCCAAACTTGATGACAACCGTTGCGCCCCTGAGGTTTTCAAGCCAAGGTAGCGCCTCCGCCAGAACTACGGCCTTGTCTTGTGGCGTCATATGCTGTGTCATCAAGTGATCCTTTCGCACCGGCCGTGCATGGAGCTAGCTGGAGTATGCGGAGTTTTCGTGGACGTAATCAGCCGTGAGATCATTGGTCCATACGGTCGCCGCACCCTCGCCGGCTCGCAGATTGATATCAATCGTCACGACACGATCGGACATATCGACCCCATCGCGACTGTCACCCACGGCACCATTGCGACATACCCACACGCCATTCATCGCAACATCAACCTCGCCTGGGTTGAAGGCTGCCGTAGTGACACCGATGGCTGAGAGAACCCGGCCCCAGTTCGGATCCTCACCATGAATCGCGCACTTGAGTAGATTGCTCCGAGAAACCGAGCGAGCAACATCAACCGCTTGTTCCTCTGTCGACGCATGCTGCACGTTGATGCAGATATCTTTACTGGCGCCCTCGGCATCAGCGATGAGCTGGCGAGCTAGGTCAGCACAGGCATCATGAACGGCGCGTGCGAATTCGATCGGATCGGGTCGGCGGGCACTCTCGCCACTACACATCAGCACGACAGTGTCATTGGTTGACATGCATCCATCCGAGTCGATGCGATCAAAAGTGTGTGCCGTGGCCCTACGAAGCGTCGTGTTCGCCAACTCAGCGTCGACAACCGCATCGGTGGTTAAGACGACAATCATCGTCGCTAAACCTGGAGCCAGCATCCCAGCACCCTTTGCCATACCACCGACACTGAATCCATCTGCCCGGATCACAGTCTCTTTCGCCACGCTGTCGGTGGTCATGATCGCCTGCGCTGCCGTAGCACCACCCTGAGCACCCAGGTCATCAATGGCCTGGCCCACGCCAGCCAGGAGTGCTTGCATCGGCAACCGCTCACCGATCAACCCCGTTGAGCAGACCAAGATCTCCCCGGCACCCCAGTCATGGCCTTTGTTCTGCAACAGTTGCGCTGCATGCTCAGCCGTTTGATGAGTGTCGGCAAACCCGCCTGGCCCCGTACAGGCATTAGCCCCACCGGAGTTGATCACCACCGCACGGGCCTCGTGATCAGCGATCACCTGCCGACTCCACAACACCGGTGCCGCGGCGAATCGATTGCTCGTAAAGACCGCGGCCGCCACCGCACTCACCCCGGCATTCACGATGACGGCAACATCGCGCGCTCCGGAGGACTTGATTCCGGCAGAGACCCCAGCGGCGAGAAACCCCCGAGGACTCGTCACGCTCATGGCGCGATTCCCATGCTGGGCAATCCTGTGGTTTCTGGCAAACCCAGCATCAGGTTTGCATTCTGAATAGCTTGTCCCGCAGCCCCTTTGACAAGGTTGTCCAAGGCAACCACGATCACGACTCGCTGCGCATGTGAATCAACAGCCGCCTGGATATGAACGCTGTTAGATCCGTAAGTCGATGATGTTTGCGGCCACTGCCCTTCGGGCAACACCTCCACGAACGTGTCGTGCAGATAGGCCGCATACAAAGATTCGCGGATCGTCTCGGTGGTGGCCCCAGACAGACTGGGCGCCGATATCGTGGCCAGGATTCCCCGTGACATCGGCGCGAGAAGTGGCGTGAAGGACACCGTCACCGGCTCAGCCGCCGCCGCAGACAGCATCTGCTCCATTTCCGGTGTGTGCTGATGTGTTCCGGCCACCTTGTAGGCCGACATCGAACCCATTACCTGCGAGGCCATGAGCGCTGGTGTCGAAGCTCTGCCCGCACCTGACGTTCCCGATGCCGCAACGACAACCAGTTGCTCAGGCGCCATAAGGCCTGCGGCCAAGACCGGAGCCGCCCCCAGCACGACAGACGTGGGGTAACACCCAGGATTAGCGATCCGAGTGGCCGCTGAGATTGCCCTCCTGGAATCCCCGAACTCCGGTAGCCCATAGACCCAGGTACCCGCATGCTCGCCGCCGTAATAAGTCTCCCAGGCCGCGGCATTATCGAGACGGAAATCGGCACCGAGATCAACGATGCGCACCTGCGGAGGAACGTGTCGGGCAAACGCGGCCGACTCCCCGTGCGGCAACGCCACGAAAACCACATCGCAGTCGGCGACGCCGGATGGGTCGGTGGCCTGAAAGACAACTTCGCCTAGCCCCGTTAGTTGCGGGTGTACCGATGCGATCGTGTTTCCCCTATTGGTGCCGGCCATCAGCGGCCCAATATCGAAATGCGGGTGGTCATGGATCAGGCGCAGCAATTCACCACCGGCATAGCCTGACGCACCCACGACGGCCGCACGTATAGTCATACACAAAGTATACGCAGATGTGCATAGATATGCGTTAATCGGGACGCGATTGCGATCCCACCGTGCGGCCGGCTAACGCAGTACCGCCCCACAGCGTTGCTCGGCTGCTGCTATCGCATCGTTGCGCACCCGAGTTATTTCTTCCGCCGTGAGCGTGCGATCTTCAGCCCTGAGTCGAAGAGCAAAGGCCAGTGACCGCTTGCCGGCGGGCACCTGCGGGCCGGCATAGACATCAAACAAGCGCACTGACTCGACCAGCACACCGCCGCCATCGCGAATTGCCGCTGCAACGTCGCTCGCCGCGACCTCGTGATCAACCACCAGTGCCAGGTCTTCCTTGGCGACTGGCGCACTACTGATCTGTGGAGCCGGCTGCACCATGGTGGCCAGGTCAGTCAGTCGCGACAGGTCAAGTTCAAAGGCGCAGGTCCGCGGCGGCAAGCCGAGTCGCCCCAGGACTCGCGGATCAATCTCGCCGGCATACCCGATCGTGTGTCCGTCAGCCGACAGTGCCGCAGTGCGACCCGGATGCCACGGTGCGTATTGGCTGGCCTCTACGGATAACGACACACCTGCTTCGCGGCCAACCATTGTGGCAATCTCGATCGCGTCAGCCCAAATGTAGTCCTGGCCTGATCCCCACCAGCCAGAGCGCATGCGCTCACCACTTAAGACCGCAGCCACGTGGTAGGGCTGGATCGGGAGAAGGCTCTCCAGGGCTGAGACTTCTTCCTGGGAAGGACGCCGGGAAACGCTCGGTCGAATGCCGACACCTCCATCGGAAATCTGCTGCGCTGCAGTGAATACACGACCAATCTCACTAACGGCCACGTGCTCAACGCCTCGTGCAGTATTGCGACGCAAGACACCCAGTAGGCCCGGAATGAGCGTTGATCGCAGAAACGGTTGCTCGTCATTAATCGGATTAGCGAGCACAACTGATCGACGTCTGGAATCCTCCGACGCGATCAGACACGCATCAAGATCAACGTCGCCGATGAACGGATACGTCAATACATCGGTTACTCCAATGCCAGCGAGGCTGATACCCACGCGACGACGGATCCGTTGCGCCGCGGTCAAGCCCCGCCCGGCTGAAATGACGGGCAAAACCGACGGCAGCACGTCGTATCCACCGAGTCGCAGAACCTCCTCGACCAAGTCAGCAGGGTCAATGAGATCCGGGCGCCACGGTGGAACAACCACCGCGAAATTATCGGCTGATCCCTCAGTCGCGTTATCGCCTACCTCACAGCCCACGGCTTCGAGGCGCTCTTTTACGACCGAGGATTCGATGGGTAGCCCACCTGTGCGAGCCGGGAGCTGACCGGCCAGGGAGATAACTGTGGGTTCATAAGGTGACTCCCACGCGGTGAGCCCGACATATGACCCGCCACCGTAGGCAAGGAGCAATTGGGCTGCTCGCGCCGATGCATAAGGTGCCAAGACTCGATCAACACCGCGCTCGAAACGGCGAGAAGCCTCGCTCGATAGCCGGTGCCGCCGAGCCGATTTCGCCACCGTTGAGGAGACAAACCAGGCCGCCTCTAACACGATGTCAGTGGACTCGGCGCCGATTTCACTGGTCAGGCCACCCATGATTCCAGCTAGGCCGAGTGGCCCGGAGTCGTCACGAATAACGATGTCATCAGGCTGCAGGGTCCGCTTGACGTGGTCTAGGGTCGTGAAAGATCCGTGGGAACCTGCCCAGGAGGCTCGCACCGCGCCGCGCAGTTTTGCGCCGTCGAACGCGTGGAGCGGCTGCCCGGTTTCCAGCATGACGTAGTTAGTCACGTCTACCGCCAACGACACCGGTCGCATGCCCGCCGAGTTGATCCGGCGCCGGATCCAGGCTGGCGTATGGGCAGCGGGATTGAACCCAACAACTCGACGAAGGGTAAACAGCTCCGCGATGCGTGCATCGTCTACGTCGCAAGGCCACGGCATCGCATCGACCGCCGGTGCAGGAAGGTCAACCAAATCCATCGCTCGGTCATGGAAGTCAATACCGAAGGCGGTGGCGACCTCGCGCGCAACCCCGCGGATGCTCAGCGCGTAGCCACGATCCGGCGTGACGGCAATATCCAGAATTTCGTCGCCGATCCCCAACAGTGCTTTCGCATCAACACCGGTTTCAGTGTTACTCAACACCATAATTCCAGCATGATCATCGCCCAGACCTAATTCACGTTCCGAGCAAATCATGCCGTCCGATATGTGCCCATAAGTCTCGCGCGCGGCAATAAGAAAACCACCTGGCAACTGCGTGCCAGGAATAGCGACCGCAACATGATCGTCGACGATGAAGTTGCTGGCACCGCAGACGATGCCGCGAACGCCACCGTGGTCGGGACCAAGGTCAACCTGACACCAGCGAATAGGTTTCTTGAAGCCAGTGAGTTCTTCGATATCAACAACTCTGCCGACCGTTAGATCACCATCAAGGCCAGCACCGACGGTTTCTACGCTCTCGACCTCCAGCCCCGCAGCGATAAGGCGTTCGGCGACCTCACGGCCACTGATATCGGCAGGCAACTCAACCCAATCGCGCACCCACGTCATGCTGACGCGCATCTAGACCTCCAGCCCAAATGCCTGGGTGAATCGCACGTCACCTTCGACCATGTCGCGCATATCCGTCACGCCGTGGCGAAACATCAAGGTCCGTTCAACTCCCATGCCGAAAGCGAAGCCCGAATAACGTTCCGGGTCGACACCCGCCGCAATCAAGACTCGTGGGTTGACCATGCCACAACCACCCCATTCAATCCATCCCTCGCTGCCGCAGGTGCGACACGGACTCGACGGGTCTTCAACCGAGGATCCGCGACACACGAAACACTCGACGTCAATTTCCGCACTCGGTTCGGTGAAGGGAAAGTAGGACGGACGCAGTCGAGTCTTAATGCCGGTGCCGAACATCATCGTGGCCAGATGATCCAGCGTGCCCTTCAGGTGGGCCATCGTGATTCCCTCGTCAACCGCGATTCCTTCGATCTGATGAAAGACGGGAGTGTGAGTGGCATCAAGTTCGTCGGTTCGGTACACGCGACCCGGTGCCACCACATAGACAGGAAGTGAACGTTCAAGAAGTGCGCGCATCTGGATTGGTGACGTCTGAGTTCGCAGAACAACGCCACTATCGACAGAATCAACAAAGAACGTGTCCTGCATGGTGCGTGCAGGATGATCGGGACCGATGTTGAGCGCATCGAAGTTAAACCATTCCGCTTCTGCTTCAGGGCCCTCGGCAATCTCATAGCCCATCTGAACGAATACTTCACTCATTCGTTCCATCATCGTCGTGAGGGGATGGCGCCCTCCCACACCCATGCGTTCAGCCGTCATAGTGACGTCAACAGTTTCGTCACGGAGTATCCGCAGATCGTTCTCGACCGTCAGTTCGGCCTCACGAGCAAGCAGCGCATCCTTCACCTGCGCGCGAGCCAGGCCCATTCGCTTACCGACCTCGGCTTTGGCCGCTGGCGGAAGTGCACCGATCTCGCGATTGGCGAGGGCCAGCGGCGACTTATCACCACTATGTTCAAGTCGCACCTGCTTCAATGCCTCAAGGTCGATTGCACCCGCGATAGCGACTAGCGCGGCGTCCACGCACTCTTGAACTGCCTGCGGCTCCAGGGAAGCGACACCCACGGGGTCATACGATCGATTGGGAGCGGACACCAACTACTCCCCTGCAATCAACGCGACGAGCAGTTCGACATTGGCGACAAGGTCACCGGCGCCATCGAGAATCAATTCAGCGTGTTCGGGAACCTCATAGCCTTGGCCAACCCCGGTCATGTTGGGCAGCGCACCAGCTGCCGCCTTTGCATACAAGCCCTTCGGATCACGCTCCACGCACAACTCGACCGGCGTATCAACGAAAACCTCGATGAACTCACCCTCGGTGAAAATCTCGCGTGCAGCCCGGCGGTCGGAGATAAACGGCGAAACGAGTGCGACCAAAACCACGAGACCGGCTTCAAGCATCAGGCGTGCGGCTTCTGCCACGCGACGGACGTTCTCGGCCCGATCCTCGGGCGTGAACCCAAGATCCTTATTCAGACCCGTCCGCACATTGTCGCCGTCAAGCACGAAAGTGTGCATACCCATCGCATGAAGTCGACGCTCCGTCGCGTCCGCGATCGTGGACTTACCGGAACCGGGTAATCCCGTAAGCCAGATGACACGGGGGTGCTGTTGTTTCAGCAAAGCCCGCGCATCACGGTTGACCTCATAGGTGTGCGGCACGACATTCAGCGAGCGGCGAAGCACGTGAGTCACCATGCCGGCAGCCACCGTGTCGGCCGTGACGCGATCAACGAGGAGGAATCCACCAGTATCGCGGCACTCTGCATAAGGATCCATTGATAACGGCACGTCGGTGGCGATCTCAACCCGGCCGATGTCATTCATGTCAAGTACTCGCGCCGCAAGTTCCTGCCCACTCACCACGTCACGACGGTGACGGACGACGGTTACCGTGGCGGGCACGCTCCGAGGACCATTCACCAGCCAGTAGGAACGGCCATGCATCAGCGGCTCCTCACCGGTCCAGACGATGTCGGCGGAGAATCGATCTGCCGGTTGCGGCCACGATGTTGTTTCGGTCGGACTAGACGCGGCCGCGGCCAAAAGGTCGCCACGAGTGATATCGACCTCGCGATCTAGCGTGATGGTGATGGCCTGACCGGTGAACCCCACGGAGAGGTCACCATGGAAATCAACGATTCGGTCGACCTTTGCAACAACCCCACTGCCGGCCACCACGACCTCATCGCCTGGCCGCACGCTGCCGGCGGAGATCGTTCCGGCGTAGCCGCGAAAGTTGCCTTCAGCCCGGATAATGTATTGAACCGGCAGCCGGAACGGAGTCTGGTCTACCTGGGGCGGCGCCCACTCCTGCAGCGTCTTGAGCAGTGAAGCACCGTGATACCAGGGCATGTGCGTGGTATCACTCGTGACATTGTCACCGGCCACGGCACTCACCGGGATCGCCAACACCTCGTCGAGACCAAGACGTGCCGCTGCTGCCTTGAGTTGACCCGATAATTCCTCGAAGGTGGCGTGCTCATACCCGACGAGGTCCATCTTGTTCACCGCAACGATCACGCTTTTGACACCCATCAGCGCACACACGGTGAGGTGGCGGAAGGTCTGCGGACGAACCCCTCGCGCAGCATCGATCAGCAACACGGCAACTTCGGCATTGGAAGCGGCGACCGCCATGTTGCGGGTGTACTGCTCATGACCTGGTGCGTCCGCGATGATTACACGTCGCCCATTGGGCAGATACATGTGGCGGTAGGCCACATCAATCGTGATGCCCTGCTCACGCTCAGCCTCGAGGCCGTCGGTGAGTAAGGAATAGTCAATGTCACCAATGGGAATGGTGGAACCGCCACGTCGAGTGCGGCGTGCATACTCCAGTTGGTCTTCAGGAATACTGCCCGTCTCAGTGAGCAATCGACCGATGAGAGTTGACTTGCCGTCGTCGACCGACCCGCACGTCACTAGTCGCAACACGGGAACGAGATCGAAGCTATCGGTACGCGCCGAACGTTGCGGCGCAATAGTCGTCATTAGAAGTAGCCCTCAGCCTTCTTAGCTTCCATTGATCCGGCACCCTCGCCATCGATCAACCGTCCTGCCCGCTCGGAAACATTGCTCCGGAGCATCTCGTCAATGAGCGTGTCCAGATCAGCAGCGGTTGATTCGACAGCACCGCTCAAGGGGTAGCAGCCGAGCGTCCGAAACCGCACGCTCCTCAGTTCTGGTTTTTCCCCGGGCTCCAATGGAAGGCGATCATCATCAGCCATAATCAACGTGCCTTCACGCTCGACCACCGGTCGCTCCTTCGCGAAATACAGCGAGGGAATTTCGATGCCTTCACGACGGATGTAACGCCAGATGTCGAACTCTGTCCAGTTACTGATGGGGAAGGCGCGCATCGTTTGGCCTTCGGTCAACCGAGTATTTGCGGTGCGCCAAAACTCCGGGCGCTGCTTACGGGGGTCCCATCGATGACCCGGCTCGCGCAGACTGAAGATGCGCTCCTTGGCTCGAGATTTCTCTTCGTCTCGTCGCGCACCACCGATCGCACAATCGGCCTGCAACTCATCGAGGCCTTGCCGAAGTGCCACAGTCTTCATGATTCGCGTGTACTCATGGGCACCGTGCGTGAAGGGCGTGATGCCCTGAGCGACTGCTTCATGGTTCGTCGCAATCTTCAGATCGAGGTTGAGTTCCTGAGCCACGCGATCACGAAAAGCAATCATTTCCTTGAACTTCCAGGTGGTATCGATGTGCATCACCTTGAAGGGAATCGCCGCCGGATGGAACGCCTTACGCGCCAGATGCAATAGCACGCTGGAGTCCTTACCGATCGAGTACAGCAGCACGGGGCGACGGAAGGCCCCGGCAACCTCGCGGTACACGTGAATAGCCTCGGCCTCGAGTGCGTCGAGTACCTCATCCTGCGAAACACCGGCAACTTTTGCCACTGACGAACCCTTCCGACCTACGACACCAGCGGCTCGGTCGAGCCACCGCGAGAGAGCCCGCTCGTCGGCTCGCCCCTTACCCAATTCACGTTACCGGGCACCACCTGCACGGTGGACTTCAGGCTCAGGCCTCACTCATAACGTCGGCGGTGATTCCGGTGGCTGCCTGTTTGGCAGCCCGGCGCTCCGCTACGGTCTGGGCGGCCTGCTCGGCTAATCCCGATGGCAACGGCGGGCTGTCCACCCGCGCACGCGGTGACCTTTCATTGATGTAGGCGTCTAATTGCGGACCGGACTCCCATGAGGTGATCAGGCAATACCGCACCTCGTCGCCCGGATGCCACACTGCATGCCACAACCGCTGGGTATCGATGATGACCTGAGCACCAGCCGGCAGCGAAATGCGCGTTTCCGTCGCCGGATCGTCCTTATCCTCGCGCAAAATCATCACACTGTCGGGGTTGTCGGTGAGGTTGAAGAAGCCTCGAACAATCCAACCGGTTCCCTCGGGATTCAACCGATTGTTGTCATCGATATGCAGGTTGTACAAGGAGTCGGCGTATTCGTTGGGCTTGAGCTCGATGACCCGGCAGCGACCAACATTGGCGCCGGGCTCCTGGGCTCGTGCAGTTAGTTGTGGCGCACGATCGACATTCGCTTCGACCCACACGCCGTCTTTATCCGTCTTGGGGGGATCGTGGTGCCAAAAACCGTTGCACTCCATGTCACCATAGGCCGACGCTAGAGGCGCAAAACGCGTGTCGCCCGACGACTTCCAGTCAACGTATTCGAGATCGAGCCATTCCTGCGGGTCTTGCGCCTGGTCATACGGAGCGAGAACCACGTAGCCGGTCTCGGCAAAAATGGGAAGGCTGATGTAGTCATCGATCGACTGTGGCATGGCCGTTGACACCCTTCTGGCTCGTGCTAGGCAACATTTGCTCCCCACCTGGCGTGGGGCCAGACACCATTGTGGCTCACAGGGCCAGGTTGCCACAGTGACTGGTCCGGTGTGTCGGCTAGATCGACCGGTCGCCCAATCGATCTATATACATGCAAATTCCAGCAGCCATGGCGATATTGAGGCTCTCGACGCCAGCTCGCATAGGAATAGATACAGCCAGGTCGGCCTGCTGGATAACTGCATCGTCCAGGCCACCTGCCTCATTGCCAAACAGCCACACCACGCGACCAGCGAGGGCGCGGCTGACCTGTGGGGACGTCAACGACTGCGCCCCCGTGGAACTCGTCGCTAAAGTCACCATCCCGGATTCGGTGCAGGCTCTCAACACCGAATCCACCTCCACCCCGCGAACGATGGGTAGGTGGAAAATCGAGCCGGTCGTGGCTCGGACGCACTTGTCGTTGTAGGGGTCTACGGAACCCGTGGTGAAGATCACTGCGTCAACCCCCGCCGCGTCCGCCGTACGAATGATCATGCCTGCATTTCCCGGATCGTTGACCTGATCGAGGACCACCACACGGCGGGGGGCGGTGGCGAGAACCTCACTGAGTGTTGTGGTCGACTGTCGGGCAACACCGACCAGGCCAACGGGCTGCTGGGTTGAACTAATCGCCATGCTCACCGAGTCAGACATACAGACCAGGTTTGTCCCACGGTCCACTGCACGCGACACGATCTCGCCGAATGCAGTTTCTGCGCCAGCGGTTACCCACAATTCGCTCAAACGGCCCAACTCGATCGCTGCGAGCACGGTCGCTGGGCCCTCAACCACGAAAGCACCGCGCTCATCGCGGTGCTTTCGTGTGTGGAGCAGACGCATCTGCACCACTCGAGCAGACTTCGCTGAATTAATCGAGGTCCGACCTCGCATCAGCGTCGCGGTATCAGGCTGCGGTCGTGGCCGGCAGTGCCTTACGGGCAATCTCGACCAGCGCGGTGAAAGCCGCCTCATCGTGAACCGCCAGTTCGGCCAGCATGCGTCGATCAACCTCAATGTCAGCTGCCTTGAGACCTTGAATGAAGCGGTTGTACGTCATGCCGTGTGCACGAACGCCTGCGTTGATGCGCGTGATCCACAGTCGACGAAAATCGCCCTTGCGAGTCTTGCGATCGTCATAGGCATAGACAGATGAGTGGGTAACCTGCTCTTTGGCCTTGCGGTAGAGACGGGACCGTTGACCGCGGTAACCACTGGCCTGGTCGAGCACCTCGCGGCGCTTCTTGTGGGCGTTCACCGCGCGCTTTACGCGTGCCATGGCGAGCTCCTTAAACGTTGATGGGATCGAGTGGACGAGGGGTGATGACGCGAATTAGCGACCCAGGAGTTTCTTTACCTTGGGCACATCGGCGGCGGACACATCTTTGGTGCCCTCCAGTCGGCGTGTGCGACGAGAAGACTTGCTTTCCAACAGGTGTCGGCGGTTGGCCTGTT
The DNA here is from genome assembly GCA_017857875.1 of Actinomycetota bacterium. Classification (GTDB taxonomy): domain Bacteria; phylum Actinomycetota; class Actinomycetes; order S36-B12; family S36-B12; genus M55B157. The sequence continues at coordinate 16,990 of JAFMCH010000039.1, forward strand.
CGCGCATAATCTTGCCCGACCCGGTTACCTTGAAGCGCTTCTTGGCACCACTGTGCGTTTTTTGCTTTGGCATCGCTCTTCGTCCCTTTCTTGGAGTGACGGTAACTGACTTTCACCGTCACCTGGCGTGTGTGAGGTCGGTGGACCCCAATTGTGCAACCTGGCGAGTTACTCCTCGATCGGCTGCGCTTGCTCTTTGCTCGCTCGACTACTAGCTGCCCTCGCGTCGGCCTTACGTCGAGTGGGACCAAGCACCATGATCATGTTTCGACCGTCCTGCTTGGGCGTCGACTCGACGAAACCAAGTTCTTCAACGTCCTGGGCAAGTCTGGCCAGAAGGCGCAGACCCAACTCAGGTCTCGACTGCTCGCGACCGCGGAACATGATGGTGATCTTCACCTTGTCACCGGCCCGAAGGAACCGCTCGACGTGACCCTTTTTGGTCTCGTAGTCGTGGGGGTCGATCTTGGGCCGAAGCTTCATTTCCTTGATCACGGTGTGCGTCTGATTCTTCCGAGCTTCGCGAGACTTCACGGCAGCTTCGTACTTGAACTTGCCGTAGTCCATCAGTTTGCAGACCGGCGGTTTGGCCATGGGAGCAACCTCGACAAGATCAAGGTCTGATTCCTGGGCTAGCCGCAAAGCATCGTCAATGCGCACGATGCCGACCTGTTCACCCTCGGGGCCCACGAGACGAACCTCGGGGACACGAATCCGATCGTTGATACGTGGTTCGACGCTGATGGCGCCTCCTTCAGCACATGTGTCAGCACCAACACTGACAGGGTTGGAGTGGAGGCTCGATAGCACTGCACAAACACAGCGCACGCACGCGAATGCGTCACAACCTTGATGACCTGGAGCGGTCAGCAGGTGGGAATCGAGATTCCACTTGGTCAACTGATCGCAGCACCGTGAGCGACCTCACTCATACCGCCACCAGCCAGGTCTGACAGGGTATCAGCATGACGAGTGACCAGGACGCACTGCGTGACATCGCCGACGTGCCGGCCGTCGAAGTCGTCACCACGCTCGCCGTTCACCTCATGACTGCCGCAGCCGTACGATGCGGCCTGGCCGAGGGGCCAGACGCCCAAGATCACAAGGATCTTGCCGAGGCACGGATCCTGATCACCGCCCTGGCCGGCTTAGTCACAGCCACCGCGGCAGACCTCGGTAGCCAGCATGCGGCCCCACTCCGCGACGGATTGACCGCCTTGCAGCGGGCTTTTTTCGAGGCGTCACCGTTTCCAGACCCGGCCGGCAGCGGACCTGGTGAGAAACTCACCGGGCCGGTTGTTCAACGCTGATCATGGAGTAATTCGCACTCACTGCGTCGGCGACGCCAGCGCGGCCAAGAACGCCAGATGATCGCCATCGATCGCAAATCGGATCGGCCCCGCGATATCAAGCAGCACTCCCTGGGCCCCCTGCTCAATCGCGGCAGCAGCGACCGATGCGGCCATAGAGGGCACCGGCCGCGCTTCGGGATCCCATGCGGTGAGGGCCTCTAGACAGCTAAAAGCCAGCAGCCCACGGCGACCATCGGCTTGAACCAGGGTCACCGTTGCCATGTGGGAAGACTTATCGGCTCCGGAGTCGTCGATTGACTCCAAAACGGCCACGACGGGCACGAGTAGTCGAGCCCGCGCAAGTTCGGTTATCACCCGTTCGGTGCCCTCAACATCCGTCGCGCGCTGCTGCAATGCAGCCACGAGCCCCGGCGATGGAGAACCATCGTCATCTGCAAACGTCTGGGGCGTCTGCAGACTTCGGCCGAGGCCTCGATCTGAAGGGTTCATAACCGGCAGGCGTGGATCGCGGTCACCAAAATGCCGCGTGCCCCCAGGTCATACAGCTCATCCATCACTCGATGGACTTCACTGCGCGGCACCATCGCTCGCACCGCAGCCCACGCGGGATCATGTAGCGACGACACGGTCGGCGACTCGATGCCCGGTGTGATCTTGCAAACCTGATCGAGGAACTCGGCCTTGATGTCGTAATCGACGAGAACGTAACTGCGCGCAACCATGACACTGTTTATCCGGCGAACGAACGTGTCGACGTTTGAATCTGCCGAAGCCCCACGACGTCGGACCAGGAGCGCGTCGCTGACCAGCAGCGGATCACCGATAATCTCCAAGCCTGCTTTTCGAATCGTGGTGCCGGTGGCCACCACATCTGCAACCGCATCTGCAACGCCAAGCCGAACCGCATTCTCAACCGCGCCATCGAGGCGAATCACCTCGGCCGTGATCTTATTATCAGCCAAAAATTGTTGTAGCAGAACGGGATATGAGGTAGCGATTCTACAGCCGGCTAAGTCGGCAATGGAGGTCGCTGCACCGATCGGTGCAGCGAGACGAAACGTGGATCCGGCAAAACCCAAACCCAAAATCTCCTCTGCATCGGCGCCAGAGTCCAAGAGCATGTCGCGCCCCGTGATGCCGATATCCAAGCGTCCAGCTCCAACATAGGTCGCGATGTCTTTAGGGCGCAGAAAGAAGAACTCAGCATCGTTATCGGGGTCTTGAATCACGAGTTCATGACCAACAGACGCATTTAGATAGCCGGCCTCGGCCAACATGGCCCGCGCGGGTTCCGCTAACTGACCTTTATTGGGAAGCGCTACGCGCAACATGGCGAGACCTTTCTAAACCAAAAACGGGAGGTGTTGACGTGAACTAATGAACCAGATCTAGAGACGGTGGTACACATCGTCAAGAGATACGTCGGTGGCGATCATGAGCACCTGAACGAAATACAGCAGCTGGGCAATCTCCTCTGCCGTTCGATCGTGGCCTTCATATTCGGCGGCCATCCATGATTCCGCCGCCTCCTCGACGACCTTCTTGCCAATCGCATGAACACCCTGCTCGAGCAGCCGCGTCGTACCAGATGAGGCATCCGCGTATGCCTTCTTGCCCTGCAACTCCGCGTAAAGCTCATCGAAGGTCTTCATAGGCGTTCAGCCTAGGCCGTGGGCAATTGCGCAAGGACAAGGGCCGTTGAGATGGCCGCTTCCGCGGCTTCGCGTCCTTTGTCCTCCGACGATTCCGGCAAGCCGGCCCTATCGATGGCTTGAGCTTCGTCGTCGCAGGTGAGTAGTCCGAAACCCACGGGCACTCCAGAGTCCAACGCCACCCGTGACAGCCCGGCGGTAGCCGCTTGGCAGACGAAGTCAAAGTGCGGGGTGCCACCACGAATGATCGTGCCAAGC
>JAFMCH010000106.1 GCA_017857875.1 Actinomycetota bacterium
CACCGCCCACAGCACGGGAATCCAGCGCCAGGAGGCGAATTGCGTGAGCGCGCCGGAGAGAACTGGAACGGCGATAAAGACGGCCGGCGCCACCACTCCCAAAGTGGCGAAGGCGGTCGCTCGTTGCGCCGGATCGGTAATTGTTGAATTCAGTAGGCTGAGCGACACGATGCTCAGCGTGATACCGCTACAACTGACGATGAGAAGCCCGAGTGTGACCAGGCTGATATCGGGTGCGATCGCCACGAGAAGTGCACCTGCGAGGTAGGTTGAAGCGGCAACGCCGAGAGTGCGCCGCTCACCAAAACGCGACCCGAGCACGCCGGCGACAAAGACAAGCAGCAATCCCCCGATACCCGGAATAACCAACGCGTTAATGGCCTCATCTTGGGTGAGGTTGAGATCGCCGAGTAATGGAACGATCAGGTAGCTCATGCCAGCGGCAACGACCGATGTCGTGCTTGCCGCCAGGCAGACCGTGAGAATAAGGCGGCCGTTGGAGACTGCGTTCACGCATACTCCTTAGGGATGGAACACGGGAACCTAACGTCCGCCGGTGATTTGCCATGCTCAGTGTAGGACAACGGACCTAGCACTTCAGTATGGTCGCGATATGGCCGAACGCGTTGATGTACTGGTTGTAGGTGCTGGGGCGATGGGGGCTTCGAGCGCGTGGTGGCTTGCCAAGCAGGGACGCAGTATTGCGCTGCTCGAGCAATTTGAGCGCGGACACGTCAACGGATCCTCCCATGGGCAGACGCGTATCTTTCGCGTTGCCTATCGTGACCCGATCTATACGGCGCTGGCGGCTCAATCGATACCTCTGTGGCGTGAACTTGAACACGATGCCGAGACAATGTTGCTCGAGCAGTCTGGTCAACTTGATCATGGCTTCACCGCTGCGATTGATGAGATAGAGGCCGGACTCCTTGGCGCTGGTTATTCCTTTGACCGCCTGGATCCTGACGCGGCCCATGAACGCTGGCCAGCACTGAATTTTGATAACGCGGTTCTGTTCTCTCCTGACGGTGGCCGCGTATTTGCCGACCGTACCGTTGACGCAGCTATCACGAGCGCGCAAGCCCATGGTGCCCAACTGCACTTCAATACTGCTGTTCGGGCCATTGAGCCTCGCGGCGATGGCGTTGCCGTCGTTACCGATGACAAGACCTGGCATGCCGGCAGTGTCGTGGTCAGTGCCGGGGCATGGGTGGAGGGTTTGGTGGGGCGTCAGTCGGCATGGCGCAACTACTTTTCCCTCCCCACGCTCGCGGTCACCGAACAGCAGCCGGTTCACTTTGCGATCAAGCCCGATATGGAGTTTCCGTCGTACATTCATCACGTCTTCGACGACAGCCCCGGTGCAGCATTGCGTTTTGGAGCCTACGGACTTGAGTCTCCCGGTGAAGGAGTCAAACTCGGTCTTGAGACTCATCGGCCGGTAAAGAGTCTGGTGGATCGAACGCTTGCGATTGACCAAGTGGACCTTGACGCCTCCATTGAATATGCCCATCGTTGGCTACCAGGTGCTGACACCTCGAAGGTAAGCGCGGTGCGTTGTCTGTTCACGACCACACCAGATGCGCACTTCATTCTTGACCGCATCGGCCCGATCGTGGTGTGTTCACCATGCTCAGGTCACGGGTTCAAGTTCACGCCCGCCATCGGAAAGATCACGGCTGAGTTAGCCATGGGTGGAGAGCAGCGACGTCCGGAATGGCGCATCAGCGCCTAGCCTTTAGCGCAATGCGAACCCGGTGCCGAGGGCATCATTCGGGTCGATCCAGTAGGTCGCTTCGCCTGTGGGATAGGCCCTGCTCGTAATTTCGGTAATCACACCTTCGTCGGTCTCATCGACGACGCTGGCGAGGAATTGCGTATTGACGATGGATTCATGGGTGAGCAGGGAGCCGCGAGTCAACTGGCCCGAGTCATCGAGAAGCGCTAATCGCGCAGAAGTGCCTGAACCGCACGGCGATCGATCAACCTCGCCATCGGCGAACACGGTGACATTGCGTTGATGTAGGCCGTTGGTTGTCTTGCCAAGCTCGTCAAACCAAATGGTGCCGTACACCCCTGAGAGCCGATCGTCATCAGGATGAATGGCAGCACTCTGGGCATCCAGGGTAGTTTTGATTTCGCGCCCTAAAGCAATGATCTTGGTGAGATTTTCCGGTGTGACAGCTAGGTCGAGGTCGGCTGCCCTGACCGAGGCATAAAATGCGCCGCCCCAAGAAATATCAACGCTGATTACTCCGCGCGAGGTGGGTACTGTGATGTTCCGCTGGTGTACCCAAGAGGGCACGTTGCGGAAGGTGATGTCTTGGGTGATACCCGCAACCTGCCGAACCTGGGCTCGCACGCGCCCAGAGGGCACATCGATAACGACCTCGGTCGTCCCATCACGATCGGCTGCCACTCGTCCGGTTCGCACGGCCCATTCGCCGAGCGCGATCGTGCCGTGGCCGCAAGCGGTCGAGTATCCATCCTTGTGCCAGAACAATGTGCCGAAATGCGCTCCGTCATCATCGGGTGGAACGATGAAACATCCGTACATGTCGGCGTGACCGCGAGGCTCGTGGCACAGCATGCGACGCACAACATCAATGTCTTCGTGCGCCAGTGCGTACTCGCGCCGCTGGCGCACGTCGCCGCCGGGAATATCTGGTAGGCCATCAACGACAATGCGAAAGGGTTCACCCGCGGTGTGATAATCGTGCGTTGAGATCATGAATCCATTGTGTCTAGCAGTCGCCGGTAGGCCATCAGCAGGATAGGCGGAGTGGATGGCGGCGCCCAGTCTCGATCTGCAATCGGCTGATAGCCCAGTTGCGTATAGAGCCCACGACCACGTTCATTTGTCTCCACCACACGCAAGACGATGGCCGTCGCGCGGTGTTCGGCTGCTCGCTGATGGGCAGCTGCCATAAGGGCGCGGCCGGCTCCGTGGCCCCAAAGACCGCTGCGCACAGCAAGGAAGCGAATCTCCCACTCATCGTCTTGAGCAAATGAAGTGAGGGGGTGGCCAGGTGGAGTGATGGTGACCGCCCCGATCACCTGGTCGTCGTCGGTCGCCACGATCGTGTGATCAAGGCGCGAACCTACATCGCGCAGGGTGCTCTCGTAGGTACTACCTGCCGACAAGTGTCCACCGGTGATGTAGGCGTCAACCGTGAGATCACCGACGATGTCAACGTCGGCTGAGGTTGCCAGGCGCAATCGGGGGGTAGGGGGCACGGGAGCATGATCGCGCATGCGGGTTCCGGTGCCGGTAGGCTCCCGCGATTATGGCGGTTTTCCGATCCACCTCTGCCCGTTTGTCTGTGATCTGTATTGCCCTCGCCGCAGTCGTTGGCCTGGTTGTGACCGGTCCGGCCACGGCGGCCTCATCTGGCGATGAGTTACTGCCCACCGCCGGGTCGGTGCGTCAGATTGCAACGCTGGAGTACCTGATTTCGCCAGACTATGCAGGCGTCGCTCCGCTGCGGAGGATCCTCACACCTCAGGCGAGCGATGAATCCCGGCGCAGTATTCAGGGTCTGGGCACGCTCAATGACCTTGCCGGTGAACTCGTGATCTTCAAAGGTGTGCCCTATCGCGTCCCGGTGTCGGGAACTCCGCAGCGCGTCCCCGATGCTCGTACGACCCCGTTCGCCCAGGCGATTGCGTTCAGCCCTCAGGCAAGTCAAGTTGTTCCGCCGAA
>JAFMCH010000107.1 GCA_017857875.1 Actinomycetota bacterium
AAGAAAACCGACACGGCATCGCCATTCGTGACTACCTGATAGTCACCCGCGCCGTTGATCCTGTCGCCCTCGAACGGGCACGAATGGTGCACATGACTGAGGGCTTCCAGGCCACCCATCCAGGTCTGCTCGCGGGCTTGTCGTATGTGTCGTTTCAAGAGCTCGCCACTCGCGTGTCGCACCGCAACACCGGCACCGCAACGGGTGACCCGATGGCAGAAGCGCTGCTCACGCGCATCGCCATGGACGAAAACCTGCACATGGTGTTTTACCGAAATCTACTGAATGCCGCATTCGAGGTCGCCCCGGATGCGACCATGCGGGCGGTCACCAATAGCGTGCGTGATTTCGCGATGCCCGGTCACGGGATCGATGGCTTCACGCGTAAGGCCGTGGAAATCGCAGTCGCTGGCATCTACGACATTGGTCAGCATCGCAATGAAGTGATCATGCCGGTGCTTCGTTACTGGAAAGTATTTGATCGCAACAACTTTGGCCCCGATGGTGAGATAGCCCGGCAGGAACTTGCTGATCTGCTCGATCAGATGGAAATTCAGGCGTCACGCTTCGACGAGAAACGTGACGCGCTGCGCGCACGGCTTCGCGCGCGAGATTAATGATGCACTTTCCGCGGGTTGAAGGCCGATCACTGGCGGGTGAAAAACTCCAGTTGCCGAGTGATCTACCCGCGGAAAGAAATCTCTGCCTGGTGGCCTTTCAACAAAACCACCAGGCTTGCGTTGACCGGTGGATCACCATGGCCGAAGAGGCCGGTGTGCCCGGATCCCCGGTAGACATGAGCGACGGCGACACCACGTGCGTCCTTGAGCTACCGGTCATCAGCACGAAGTGGAACCTCGGTCGTAGATTCATTGATGGGGGCATGACCGCCAGCATCAAGGTGCCCCGAGTGTTGGCCCGCACGGTGACGATTTACACCGATGTGTCAGCGCTGCAGCAGGCATTGGAGATTCCTGACTCATCCGTGGTGCAAGCCTGTGTGGTGACACCCGAGGGCGAAGTGCTGGTGCGAGTACCGGGCGAGCCAACTCCAGGAGCCTGGGCGCTCATCCAAGCCGCCCTCTAGCGCTTGCCGCTCACCATCAACCGGTCGTCACCCATACCTTGCGCAGGGGCTCATAGATCTCCCAGGTTGTGTGCGCACCCGCCGAAAGCACACCCACTACTCCAGCACGCAGTTCGATCACTGAACCCTGGTCGTCTCTGACCCGACCGCGGCCAGAAATCACGACGAACACCTCATCGATCTCTGTCGCCGTCGATACACCAACCGAGTGATCCCATACTCCGACCTCAAGATGACCAACCGCGTCAACAGACATCTCGCCGGTGAACACTTCGCCGGAGATGACCTCCTCAGCAGCTAGTGGATCAAGAGAGACCACAATGTCGCCTGCAGTGAAGACTCGAATCATGTTTCGCAGACTAGTGCCCATTCACGCGGGTCAGATGTATGCAAGGCTTAAGCCATGAGCGACTATGGCATACCTATCATGATCAGCTCGAGGTCTCGACTTGCCGCTCTACTCCTGGCGATATTCGTGGGCTTTCTTGGTATCCACAGGTTTTATGCGGGCAAAGTGATCACCGGCATCATCTGGCTTCTTACCGGAGGGCTGCTTGGCGTAGGGGTGATCATCGACATTATCTTGATCGCCATCGGCGTCTTTCGAGATAAAGCTGGGCTCGTTATTCAGCGCTGGTGATTCATCCCGGGGCACATGCGGGTGTTGCTCCGGGCAACCGATGCCGATACGAGGCCACCAGATAGTAGGCGCGGTTGACCACTGGCCGCAGTGGTCGCACATCCATCAATCGTCCCACCGCTGGCCACGGGGCACGCCCAGACTTCAACACCGCTGCCACCGCACGGCCGGCATTCAACACCGAAGCCTGACCACTCACCCAGTAAACAGACTCGCAGCACTGTTCCGACGTGAGACCAAGGCTGTCCAGGTCCAATAGCTGCCACGGCTCGATGCGAGCACGCGGCTGCACCCACCTACGGGCCTGACGCACCGACCACGTGCAAAACCCGCAATCACCGTCGAAGATGAGGAGAGGAAGTTCGCCGATCATTGGCTGGGTCATGACTGTTGTCTCCCTGCCCGATCATCGCGCGCACCTGTCATGCGCTGCCAAGCATCATCTGTCTGCCGCTGCAGTTCAGCTAGATCAGTCGAGTTATCGATGATGATGTCTGCCACCGCTTTACGCTGATCATCACTGACTTGTGCGGCCATTCGTTCACTAATGTGGTCGGCTCCCACGCCCCGGGCGAGCAACCGTTGCGTGCGCAATTTCGCCGGCGCCAGAACGACAACGACCCAGTCCCATTGATCAGCAAGCCCGTTTTCGATCAGGAGGGGCATGTCATACACCACGACCGCATCACGCGGCGCCTGCTCAATTAGCTCGGCTGATCGCTTGGCAATCCGCGGGTGCGTGATGGCGTTAAGTGCCTGAAGCTCCTCCGCATCGCTAAAGACGAGAGCAGCCAGAGCCCCTCGATCTAACTCGCCCGAGGGCTGCAAAACCACGGTGCCGAAACGGTGCGCAATCTCCTCGAGCGCAGGTTCACCCGGAGCCACCACCTCACGGGCAATCGCATCAGCATCAATGACCACCGCGCCAAGTTCGCCGAATCGTCGCGCAACACTCGATTTGCCCGAACCGATACCTCCAGTAAGTCCGACTCGGATCATGGAGCCCCCACAGGCTGGCCCATCGTAATCTTCCAGACGCATACGCCAACGTCTTCTGATGCCGACACCAGTACCTGATCGCCTTCCCCAGTGAGCAAGAACTCCACCGTGTTAACACCCTCAACCACGGGTACTTCAATGACCTGATCTGACATGGTGATCGAGAGAGTGTCGTCGGCTGATGCCACATATTCCATGCGGCCCATCCATGGCCACACAAAAAGTTCGCGATCCAGGCCCACCGACGTAGGTGCATTAAAAACTCGCCAACCACAGGAGCCGTTCGGGCCTGGGAAAGACCGGGCAGCTACTCCGATTGTGGGGTTGTAGAGGGTGCCGTCATCAGCCAACGCGTACAAAGTAGGTCCCGAACCGTTCCAATCTACGTCTATTCGCAGGCCCGATAAGACATAAGATGCCGCCGCTCGTTCAAGGAACAGTGGCGCCATCACTCCCGGTGGAACGAGTCGATCAAGGACAGGCACATCGGGATTCGCCTCTAACCCGACCCGAGCGTTGTCAATGAAGGTCTTTGCTTCGCTGTCTTGCCAGCTCCAACCCACGGTGAGGGAGGAGAGAAACAACAGGTTGGTCATCACCAGTCCTGTTGCCGGCCACATCCACCGAGCGTTGTCCATGGAAATCAAGTTGAGTGTGCGTGGCTCCGGTAGTCGCGATCCGCGACCACGAACAAAGGCGAATGGCAGCAACACACTCGCGACGATGTAGAGGTCTTCTATGTAGCGCGGGTCGTAGACCAAAACCAAGCCGAATGCGTTGATGCGGCCCAAGGAAAACAGCGCGATCGTAATGACGCTGTAGACGATGACGACGGCCCAAATGTTAATCGATGACCGCCAACGCACAACGGAAGCGATCAGGGCGATGGCCACAACCTGCCAAATCAATATGAGAATCCACCATTCGCGCCCGGCGAACGGAGTGAGTCC
>JAFMCH010000004.1 GCA_017857875.1 Actinomycetota bacterium
GCCTTCGGGCACCCGAGCCAGCCCAACACCGAGGTCCGCGGGAGCGGGCACGACCCGGTGAAGTTCCAGCATCGACCCGGCGCGTCGCCCTAGATCGCGAATGTCGATCACGAGGGGTTTGCGCGGGTCGGGCGTGGTCACGACACCTTTCGTACCTGAACCGGACGGACTCGGTCTTCTACCGGCCCGTCGATAGGATACGCCACGCCTGGTTTGACCACGGGTGAGGCATGATTCGCCGGGCAGGGACGGCGGGGAATGACTAGCCGAGACGGCGAAACGGTCCCGTGGGCCCTGGTGTGCCACGATGAAGTATGTCGGTCTCACTGGAGGGCAATCCCGGTTGTTCGGCGCTCGGACACCTGTATCGAGCCGAGGCCGGTCAACGAATCTGCATCACCTGCGGACACATCGATGGCCAAGAACCGGCCGCCGATGAGGAGACAACCCCACAGCAGTGACGTGGCCGATCGGCTCCGACTAGGCCCTACTCAGGCAGTGGCTCATCCCCGCCGCTGAACTCCTCGGGGGCCTGGTCACGGATTTTATCGCGACCGCGCTCCACCACAGTGAGTGTCTTGTTCAGCACGATTTCGAAATTGGCGAGTTTCCCATCGATGTAGTCGTCGGTTTCGCGACGCATCCGCTCGGCCTCTGCCGCGGTTTCGCGACGAATAGCTTCGGCCTCCGCAACCGCAACGAGATACACCTCATGCGTAGAGAGCATCTGCTGCTGCTCGGCGTGGGCTTGGGCAATGAGCCGCTCGTATTCCCGGCGTCCATCTTCGACGACCGCGGTGCGCTCAGACAGCAGGTGGTCGGCGCGCCCGATCGATTCCGGTAGCAGGTCGTGGATCTCTTCGATGAGATCAAGAACCTGCGCACGATTGACCATGCACGAAGCCGACAACGGAACTGCCTTCGCTTCTTCAACTAACTGCGCGAGTTCCTCAAGTTTCTCGTCGACGTCCATCGAACTCCTTCACTCAGGCCGAGGGGTTTTCGGCCAGTTTGTCAGTCAATCGTCCCAGCACGCTTTGCGGAAGCAGCCCATCAACACTCCCACCGTGGGCGGCAACCTCCTTGACGAGGCTAGAGGACAAATAGCTGTAGAGCGGATTCGTTGAAACAAACAGCGTCTCGACTCCGGCAAGTCGATAATTCATCTGGGCCATCTGCAGCTCATAGTCAAAATCGCTGACCGCGCGAAGACCCTTGACGATCGCTTGGACGTCGTGCGTCCGGCAGTAGTCCACCAGTAGCCCGTAGAACGAATCAACGACCACGTTATCCAGCGGCGCCACAACCTCCTGCAGCATCTCAATGCGCTCTTGCACCGTGAAAAGACTGGACTTGGTCTTGTTGATCAAAACAGCGACGATGACCTGATCTGCTACGGCTGCGGCTCGAGCAAAGACATCGATGTGGCCGTTCGTGACCGGGTCAAATGATCCGGGACATACCGCTATCCGCATGGTCGCTCCGCGTCCTTTCACCGTGAGGTGTGCCGACCTAGGAACCGACACTGCCAAGCCGACCGTACCAAAGGCAGGTCTCTCCGTACGTGCGTCGATCAATGCGGGTGAATCCCCATCCGTGGTGACTAGCTTCGGGGAAAGGTGACTGGGTGTCGCGGGACTCGCGCTCGACTACCACGAGGCTGCCATCGGCGCAGCAATCCCCATCACGCAGGTCACCAAGCAGCCCCTGCAGATCAGCCGCAGCTTGCTCATACGGTGGATCCGCAATTAAGAGGTTGATCGACCTGGGGTTCGCAGCGCATTCGCCCATTGCCGCCCAGCGATAGACATCTGCGATCTTGATGTGGGCCCCGGGCAACCCAACGACGTCAATATTGGCGCGCAGGGCCCCGACCGCAGCGCGATCTCGCTCCACAAACGTCACCGATGCTGCGCCTCGACTCAGTGCCTCGAGGCCAAGTGCACCAGAGCCGGCGAAGAGATCGAGCACACGGATATCGGCCCACGGATCACGATCAGGGTCAACTCCAGCGGCGCTGAGGTAACTGGTGATGCTTGAAAACATGGCCTCGCGCACGCGATCAGTGGTCGGCCGGGTTGCTTTGCCACGGGGGGCTTGTAGCCGTCGGCCACGAGCCGCCCCAGAAACTATCCGCATGACACCTCAGCCCTTGTGCAAGTACTCAGCACGGTCATCTCGCTGAATCGACGCGGTCAGTTCTCGCAGGGCGAGATTTCGGCTCAAGTCGGGATCACGGGCAACAAGGGATTCCGCCGCGGCGCGTGCCCGTTGAATGACCGATTCGTCACGAACTACCTCCAGGAGTCGTAGTGACGTTCGGCCACCAGATTGCGCGGCACCGAGAACATCACCTTCGCGCCGGCTCTGCAGATCAATCCGAGCAAGTTCGAAACCATCGGTCGTGGACGCAACGGCGTCAAGCCGGGCACGTGCCGGGGACTGCGCATCGACAGATGTGACCAAAATACAAAGACTGGCCGCCGCACCGCGACCCACCCGGCCCCGCAATTGATGAAGTTGTGAGATGCCAAAGCGGTCAGCATCTAGCACGATCATGATCGTGGCGGATGGCACATCCACCCCCACCTCAATGACCGTCGTAGACACGAGAACATCGAGACTGTCGGCAGCACTAGATGCAGCCGCAAAGCGCCGCATGATCTGCTCCTTATCGTCGGCTGTCATGCGCCCGTGCAAAACGCCCACACGCAGGTCCGAAAGGATCGACGTACTCAATTCATGAGCAGTCGCGACAACACTGGCGGCCATTATTTTGTCGTCGGAGTCCGTATTCGCCAGCGCGTCGAGACTGTCTTCCTCATCGACGTCTTCGGCTCCGATACGGGCACACACCACATATGCCTTGCCACCAGCCTCGACCTCTTCGCGCACACGTTGCCATGCACGTGCCACATGTCGGGGCTGCTCGATCCGCGAAATCACGTGAGTGGCAATTGGTTGGCGGCCTTTGGGGAGTTCGTCAAGAACACTCACGCTGAGATCTCCAAAAACCGTCATTGCTACGGTGCGGGGAATGGGTGTCGCCGTCATCACGAGCATGTGCGGGCGGGTTCCATCAGGCAGTGCTCGGTGTAGCACCGCTCGCTGCTCTACGCCAAAGCGGTGTTGCTCATCAATCACAACCAAACCCAGTTCGGCGAACTGCACCGACTCCTCAAATAACGCATGTGTGCCGATCACAATTCCTGCTTCACCGCTGACTATTGCCAAGAGCCCTTCACGTCGCTGCTTTGCCGACATTGAACCGGTCATGAGCTGAACTCCTGTGGCATTGACAGCACCCGACAACATGCCGCCCTCGGCCAATGGGCCTAGGAGCCCGCGTATCGTCGCCGCATGTTGCTGGGCCAGCACCTCCGTCGGCGCGATCAAGGCAGCTTGACCCCCCGCATCAACGACGGCGAGCATGGCACGCAACGCGACCAGGGTTTTTCCGCTACCCACATCCCCCTGTAGCAACCGATGCATCGGATGATTAGCCGCCAAGTCAGCAAAGATCTCGCTCCCGACGCGTTGCTGAGCTGAGGTCAAGTCAAAAGGTGACGCTTCCTCGAACTCGGTCAGCAATCCCCCGGCGACCGCGGTTCGTGGAATGGCCGTAAGGCTGCGCCACTCGGCGCGCCGTTGGGCCAACACGACCTGCAACACGAACGCCTCGTCGAACTGAAGGCGTCGCCTCGCTGCCTCCACCTCCTGCATCGACGTGGGTCGATGAATCCAGGTGAGCGCCTGTTCCACCCCGATGAGACCTTCATCTTGTTGAATATCTGCGGGTACCGGATCGTCCACCGCACCAAGTGACTCCAGCACGTGCGAAATCGCGTTACCAATACGCCAACTCGGAACTTTTGCCGTGGCCGCATAAATCGGCACCATCCGCGCGGTAAAAAATCGTGCTGCTTCCACCTCGTCCGGATCAGCGACACTGCCCGGCAAGATCAGCAGCCGTGGATGAGTCAGCTGTTTTGTCGACCGAAATATCGACACGGTTCCTTCAAAAAGACCACGCCGACCAGGCTGACACTGCGATTCGCGCCACTTCTGGCCGAAAAAAACCAATGTGATGTAGCCGGTGCCGTCGGTGACCACCACCTCAACCCGTTGGCCCTTGCGTTGACGCATCGGCGTGGATCGCACCGACACCACTTCAGCGAAGATCGTCACGTGTTCGCCGGGAGTCAACGCCCCAAGATCGCTCATCTCCCCCGGTGTCAGGTACCGGCGCGGATAATGACCCAGTAGATCGCCGACTGTTCGCATACCAAAACCCTCAAGCAGAATCTTGGCCGTCTTGCCCCCGACAGCAGGACCAAGCGAATCGGTGAGCGACGTTGCGCCTAGTACAGCCTCACTCACTACTCACTCGACCCCAATGATCAATGGCCACAACGGCTGACCTGCCTCAATGACAGTGATGTCGATCGCCGGATAACTGCCTAGTAATTGCTCGGTCACTGTGCGTAGGAGCCGGGGCGGTACATCCTCACCGGTGAGAAACGTGACAAGTTCACCACCGGTAGACAACAGTCGGTCCAAGACTCGGTTGACGACGACTCCCTCATCAGCGCCGATTTCAACAATGTCTCCTTCGACCACGCCGAGAATATCCCCAACCTGGCAAAGGCCGGCGCTGGTCAACGCCTGCTTTGTGGCCACGGTGATTGCCCCGTAACGCGTGGCCCGTGCCGCATCAGCCATCGCCACGACAACGTCATCAAAGACCGCGCCGGGCTCGGCTACCGCGACCGCCGCCAGTGTTTGCACAATGCTGCGCGTGGGAATGACACTTGCCCGCACGCCGCTCATTCGTGCCTGTTCAGCAGCAATTTCGGCAACGGCGATGGTGTCGCCATCACTGGGTAGAACAATCACCTCGGAGGCATCGAGACGATAAATCGCATCCAAGACTTCGCCGGTGGAGGGCCTACGGCCCGGTTGGGCCATGATCGTGGCGACACCGTTCCCGCGCAGCACCTGATCAATGCCGGGGCCGTGAGCAACCGCGAGGATTCCGCGACCCAAACGAGCAGGCGGTGACTGCAGTTCAACAGCACTCAAGAACGTTATACGCAGCCGCCGAGGTCGCACCAGATCGATGACGCGTTCGACCGCATCACCGGGATCATCGACGTGCACATGGACACTCCATAGATCGGGCCCGCCAGTGACCACCAAGGAGTCCCCCAGTGAATCTAAGACTGCCCGCAATTGATCAACCGTGCTCGCATCGGTTTCGCACACGAACATGACCTCGAAGTCACCGGTCCCGTGTTCGAGTTGCTCTTCCCTGCCAGTTTCCGTGCCGATCGGCGTCGGCAGAACTCGGCTTTGCACTTCAGGACGGTTTCGGCGCACACCTGTCACGACATCAAGCAGCGCGTCGTAGACGACCACGAGGCCCTGCGCGCCTGCGTCAACGACGCCGGCCTGGCGCAGCACCGGCAACTGTTCGGTCGTGTGTCGAAGCGCTGCATGCATCGCGGATGAAATACCCAACAGGTGACGCAACAGGTCACCTTGATCTGGTTCGACATGTTGACTATCGACACGGACGCCTAGCGCCGCCGCGTCAGCGGCCGCTCGGGCAACCGTCAAGATCGTGCCCTCAACCGGACGCGCCACAGCCTTGTAGGCACGATCGCTGGCAGATTTCAAAGCAAGCCGGACGATGTCGATATCCAGGGGACTCCCGGCTGGAACATGATCAAGCGTGGACACGATGCCACGCAGAATCTCGGCGAGGATGACACCGGAATTTCCTCGAGCACCCAGCGTGGCCGCCTTGGCAACTGCCGCACCCGCTTCACCGAGGGTGACCCCACTGGGTAGGTCATCGAGTGCCTCGTAGCAGGCCTCCATCGTCAAGAACATATTTGTCCCCGTATCGCCATCAGCGATCGGAAAGACGTTGAGCGAATCAATCGCGCTGCGCGACTCCTCCAACGCGGTCATCGAAGCGGCAAGCCATGCTCGCAGCGACGACGGGTCCAAGACCGCGGCAACCGCCACCTGCCTATCGACCAAATCGGCCATGTCCCCTCCTCCCGGCATCCGTTCCCGCAGCTTCCCAGCCCCCTCACCGTAGCGAGGTTCTAGGGATCAGGGGTACCCGCAGTTTGGAGTGACGCCACCCACTCGGTTATCCTTGGCTCCGGCTTAGGTCGATCGACTTGGTTCTTTGCCCTTATCCGTTCATCCCGCCGCACGTGCGGCACATTATTCGAGGAGTTCACCGTGGCGGCCAACTGTGATGTCTGCGGCAAGGGCCCAGGTTTCGGCAACAGCATCTCTCACTCGCATCGCCGTACTCCGCGCCGCTGGAACCCCAATATCCAAACCGTGCATGCCATGGTGGGTCGTACGCCCAAACGCCTCAATGTCTGCACCTCGTGCATCAAGGCCGGCAAGGTCACTCGCGCCTAGGTCAGCCGCGGATCATCCGCTGTGGGATCCTGCCCTTGATCGAGTGCATCCCACGCCTGCGCCGCGCTAGTCGGCTGACCATCACTGATTCGCGTGCCGCCAGCACGCTCATAGCGGCGCCCCAATGCCGCCCAGCGTCGACCGCGTACCACCACCATGATTCCGGCGACCACCACCGCTAGGCCCGATACAGCGGCCAGCAGCCACCACAGATTGCTTTGGGCGCTGATGATCTCACCGTCGTCTACGGCAGCCCTGATGAGTGCGTCGCGGCTGAAGATAAACGTCAATCCGGCCACGCCGGCGGTAGCCCCGGCCATAACCGCAACGCCGCCAACGATCACCCGGCCCCAGGTTCGAGTCGCAATGATTCCGGCCACAGCAGCCAGGGCAACCCAACCAGCCGCACCGCCGAAGCCGATCAATTCCCGTCCGGTAAACGTCTCTTGGGTCGTCGGCGACGCCTCCCCGGCAAAGACAGGCACAGTCACGGTCACCCACGTCGCGCCATAGGCCACCACACTGCCCACGGCACCAACCAGCAGCACGACCAGAGCGAAGGCATATTCGCGTCGTGAATTCCTCACTTCAACATCACCTGGAACTGCCACCACTAGTCCACCTCCCCCACGTTCGCCAACGTGTTGGCAAATGCCACCGCACGCAGCACAGCAGCAGCCTTCGATTCGCATTCGGCGTATTCACTTTCAGGATGTGAATCAGCCACGATGCCTGCTCCAGCCTGGACGATTGCGGTAGTGCCCACCAAAACCGCGGTTCGAATAGCGATGGCCGTATCTAGATCACCGGCAAAGTCGAGGTAACCCACGCATCCGCCGTATACGCCACGTTGGGCGGGTTCAAGTTCGTCGATGATGGCCATTGCGCTCGGTTTTGGTGCTCCCGACAACGTCCCGGCGGGAAAAGTTGCACGCAGGGCGTCGAACGCGGTGCGATCAGCAGCAAGATCGCCGATAACCGTGGACACCAGATGCATGACGTGCGAATACCGCTCAACCTGCATGAACTGCACGACTTCGACGCTGCCGGGCTCACACACACGACCTAGGTCATTGCGAGCCAAGTCAACGAGCATCAGATGCTCGGCCCGCTCCTTCTTGTCAGCTAGTAGATGCTCGGCCAACTCTTCGTCGCGTTCGGGACTCACACCCCGAGGTCGCGTGCCGGCGATCGGATGCACTCGACACTGCCCATCCGCGACCGTCACCAGCGCCTCGGGCGATGAGCCGACAATGTCAAAACTCACAGTTGGGTTAAGCGGATCAGAGAACGGATCGGGCATCCGCAATAGGTACATGTAAGGACTGGGGTTTGTCGCGCGAAGTATTCGATACACATCAAGGGCGGATGCCGTGCAATCCACCTCAAATCTTTGCGACACAACGATTTGAAAGGCATCGCCGGCGCGAATGTGAGCTTTCGCCGCTGCTACAGATGCCAGGTACTCAGCACGCGAGGTGCGGTGAGAGGGCATCGGCTCGGCACGGCTGTCATACACCGATACGGTCGAAGCGGCAGGTGCCTGCAAGTCGCGTTCCATGCCATCCAAACGAGCAAGGGCATCGTCATAGGCCATATCAACGCGCTCATCACTCGCGTCATAGTTAATGGCATTGGCGATCAGCAGCACGGTGCCATCGGTATGGTCCAAGACGGCTAGATCGCAGGCCAATAGAAAACCCATTTCGGGGACATCGTGCTCCTGGGGATTCGAATCGGGCACATATTCCCAGCGCCGAACGGCGTCGTATCCGATGAAGCCGACCATGCCGCCCGTGAGCGGGGGCAAGCCTGGCAATCGCGGGGTATGCAAGAGCGTGAGAACCTCGCGTAAGGCCGCGAGCGGGTCGCCCCCCGCATCAACACCAACCGGTGCGTTTCCCCACCAGTGTGCGACACCGTCAACCTCGCTCAGCATCGCTGCGCTGCGAACGCCGACGAAACTGAAACGGCTAAATGATCGTCCTTGCTCAGCCGACTCAAACAGGAAACTACCTGCTCGTTCATGGCTCAGCTTGCGATACAGCCCGATCGGTGTTTCGCCGTCTGCTAGCAGCCGGCGCGTTACCGGAATCACCCGCCGGCTGTCGGCTAGGTCGCGAAACTGCTCCAGGCTCGGGGCGTTGACGCCCGGTGTCGTCGGGCTTGTCGTCATGCCGGGTTACTCCTACCCGCAGCGCTTGCGTCCGACATACCCGCTGGCACGCGGCCTTCGAAACAAGAAACGCTCCCTGTGTGGCAGGCCGGACCCAGCTGGTCAACACTCAACAGCAACACGTCACCGTCGCAGTCGATACTGATCTCCCGGACCTGCTGCGCGTGCCCAGACGTCGCTCCCTTGACCCAATACTCTTGGCGACTGCGTGACCAATAGGTGGCTTGACCCGTGCGTTGCGTGCGCCGCAATGCCTCTGCATCCATCCAAGCCATCATGAGTACCCGACCGGTTGCTGCGTCTTGAGCTATCACCGGAATCAAGCCGTCTGCTCCAAAAACTGGCTCGATCATCTCCATGGGTTCAGGTTCAGAGCTGCTCATGAACCCATTGTGGCTGGCTCGCGAACCCAATCGACATCGACCCGCACAGGGTATCCGGCCGCTCGCAGGTGTTCCTTCATTTGCGCAATGGTGACCTGGCCGAAGTGGAAAATACTCGCGGCCAATACAGCATCGGCACCGGCCGCGACAGCGGGTGGGCCGTGCTCGGCCGCGCCTGCGCCACCGCTGGCAATGACCGGCACGTTGACCGCTGCGCGGACTAGCTCAATGAGTTCCACATCAAAGCCGGCTTGTGTGCCATCAGCATCCATCGAGTTGAGCAGGATTTCCCCGGCACCTGCTTGAGCCCCCGAAACCGACCAGGCAACAGCGTCAATTCCCGTGCCGCGGCGTCCACCGTGGGTAGTGACCTCGAAGCCGCTTGGCGTTGCGTGTGGATCCTCGCATCGGCGTGCATCCACACTGAGCACGACACACTGCGAACCAAATCGGTCGGCGGCCTCGTTGATCAATTCAGGTCGAGCAATGGCGGCCGTATTGAGACTCACCTTGTCCGCCCCGGCCCGAAGCAGTCGGTCGAAGTCATCAACACTGCGCACTCCGCCGCCCACCGTCAACGGAATGAAGACCTGCTCGGCGGTGCGACGAACGACGTCGTACATGGTGGACCGATCAGCACTCGAAGCCGTAATGTCCAAGAAGACGAGTTCATCGACACCTTGAGCGTCATAGCGTCGCGCCAATTCCACCGGATCCCCCGCATCACGCAAGCCCGTGAAGTTGACACCTTTCACGACCCGCCCGGCATCGACATCCAGACACGCGATGACCCGTACGGCAAGGCTCACGGTTGCGGTGGACCCCAGAAATACAGGTCAAAGCGAGGTTCAATCGCGGCAACTGCTTCGGCCAACGTGAACGCGTTTTCATAAAGTGCCCGACCGATAATGGCACCTTCGATGCCGTGCGGAACGAGTTCGGCCAACCGATGCAAGTCTTCTAGCCGAGCGATGCCGCCTGAGGCAATGACGGGGCGATCAGTGTGCGCGCAGACTTTCTTCAGCAGGTGCAGATTGGGACCGTGCATCATGCCGTCCTTTTCCACATCTGTGACGATGTAACGCGCGCAACCATCAGCGTCAAGCCGTGAGAGTGTCTCGAACAGGTCTCCACCTTCACTGGTCCACCCACGCGCTGCCAGCGTGTGTCCGCGAACGTCCAGCGAAACGGCAATGCGATCTGCATGCTCGGCGATCACCGACCGCACCCACTCGGGGTTTTCCATGGCTGCCGTGCCAAGCACCACTCGGGTCGCGCCGGTGTTCAATGCCGCCCGCAATGAGTCGTCATCACGGATACCGCCGGCCACCTCAACATGAACGTCACCGCGAATTGCATGCACAACTTTGGTGAGGAGCTCATGATTGGATCCTCGTCCAAAGGCCGCATCCAGATCGACCAGGTGCACCCACGGCGCCCCCTGCTCGACCCAACCGCGAGCCGCCTGCACGGGGTCGCCGAAGTCAGTCTGCGAACCGGCCTCACCCTGAACGAGGCGAACAGCTCGTCCGTCTTGGATATCAACTGCGGGCAAGAGCGTGAATGCGGGCTTTTGCGGAGAAGGCGCCATGCCATCACCCTACCGAGGAGGTCTTCTGAGGCATTGTCAAGGACTCACCTGGGGAATCGGCCTAGACCCGGCCGAAGGACATCACCCACACCACCGGCGCACACAACAGACAGAACACCAGCAAAATCAGGCGGGCACCCCAACTTGGCATCAGCGGCCAGGCGATGAGACAGATCACCGCGATTCCACCGGCCATCACAGCTAACCGTCGCCTGCGACGTTGGGCGAGGAGCCCGGGAGTCGTCTTCGGCATCGACGGAACAAGCCGACGCAATGAACGCCCCCAAGCCTGGCGGCGGTCTACCCGGGCGCGCCGCCGCGCACGTCTATTTCGTTCCTTGGCGGCCTCGCTCTCACGCAACTCCCGGCGCCGGGCCCGCTCTTTGCTCACCGAGTCAGTCCCGGGTGCTGGCTCATAATGTGCCAATCCAGTTGGCCAGGAGCACCGCACCTGCCTGCGCGGACTTTTCCGGATGAAACTGAGTGGCCCACAGCGGGCCGTTTTCGACCGCCGACACAAACGGTGCTTCGTAGGTGGTCCATGTCACAGCCGGCTGCGGTCCATAGGGATTGGGCGGTAGCACCCAATCCAAAGCGGCGTAGGAATGCACGAAGTAGAAGCGCGCGTCATGGACTCCGGCAAACATCAGCGAAGATTCCGGTGCGGACACCGTATTCCATCCCATATGCGGCACGACCCGTGCCGGCAGACGCTGCACGGTGCCGGGCCATTGGCCAAGACCCTCGGTCGTGACCTCATGTTCAACGCCCCATTCAAACAGCACCTGCATCCCCACGCAGATTCCGAGAACTGGACGGTCTCCGGTCAACCGCTGATCAATAATCTGTGGCGCCTGAACCCCCCTGAGCCCTTCCATGCACGCGGCAAATGCGCCTACTCCAGGAACAACAAGGCCATCCGCGTTGAGCGCTGCTTGGCGATCATGCGATACCTCAACGGTGGCGCCGGCACGTTCAATGGCTCGGCTGGCTGAACGCACATTGCCCGAGCCATAGTCCAAAACGACGACTCGCGGTTTGGTCACGCGGGGTTCCACGCATACAAAGCTCCGGCAATCAAGGACATCGCTGATAGCACGATAAAAATGATCATCGTCGTGCGTTTGCCCTGAGAGTAGAAGGAATAGGCACCACCCCCGAGGAAAGCGCCCAGACCCAACAACAGAATGGGTAGCCAGTTCACCGCTAAGGCCTCACTACTCGACCGACTCACGCGATGACAACGTTCCCTTTGTGGAGGGAACACCGTGCACGCGAGGGTCAAGCGCCACTGCGTCGCGAAGGGCTCGGGCAAAGGACTTGAACTGCGCTTCTACGACGTGGTGGGCATTGCGTCCACTAATCACCCGAATGTGCAACGTGATTTGAGCCGTGGCAACAAAGGATTCGAAAATGTGTCGGGTCAAGGTGGTGTCGTAACTTCCGATCAATTCGACAATCTCGGGTTCCTCGTGCACCAGGTAGGGCCGTCCCGACAAGTCGACAGCGCACTGGGACAAGGTTTCATCCAGCGGCACCAGGGCATCTCCGTACCGGCGTGTGCCCGCAGCATCGCCGAGGGCTTCTCGAAAAGCGGCGCCCACGGCCAAGGACGTGTCTTCGACGGTGTGATGGGCATCTACTTCGAGGTCTCCAACGGTGCTAATACTCAAATCGAATCCACCGTGCTTGCCGAGTTGGGCCAACATGTGATCGAAAAAGGGCACACCGGTCGACACCTCGCACTGCCCCGTGCCATCCAGGTCAATCGACACGTTGACGCTGCTTTCCTTTGTCGCTCGTTCGACCCGACCCACTCGACTCATGTCTGCGTCCTCACCTTCACGGTTTCATTCACCTGTCGCTACATGCCTCAGGTTGGCGTAGTGCCGTGGGAAATCATGCCCGATGCTCCCCTTGCCAGAAGCAGGGCCTCGCGGAAGATCTCGTTCTGCGCAGCCGTGCCAATGCTGACACGCAACCATCCGGGCGGACCGCTCTCGCGGATAAGCACGCCGTGATCAAGCAATGCCTGCCACACAGCATGGGAATCGTCGAAGCATCCGAAGAGGATGAAGTTGGCATCGGAGTCCAACGCGGTAAATCCGTTGTCACGCAGCCACACCAACAGTGCATCACGTTCCGTTCTCAGATCGCTGACCCGTCCGAGAAGTTCGTCGCTGTGTTCGAGGGCCACCTGCGCTATCACCTGGCTCAACTGCGAGAGGTGGTAGGGCAAGCGGACTAACTGCAATGCCTCAATCACCCGCGGATGTCCAACTGCGTATCCCAGACGTCCGCCGGCGAAGGCAAACGCCTTACTCATCGTGCGAGTCACAATCAGGTGCCGATACTTGGTGAGCAATGAAACTGCACTCGGCGTACCTTGACGACGGAACTCCGCGTACGCCTCGTCAACGACAACGATCGCGTCGGTCGCAGCGCATACTGTTTCGATAAATCGAAGTGGAACGGACGTGCCCGTCGGGTTATTGGGCGAGGTCAACACCACCAGCGACGGACGCTGATTGCCGATCGCCGAAGCGGCCTGATCAGCATCTAGCGAGAAGTTCGCTTGTCGCGCCACCTCGATGAATCCGGTGTGCGAATCCCTCGCATATTGCCCATACATGGAGTACGTAGGCGTGAATGTCAACGCGGTTCGACCTGGACCCCCGAAGGCGCTGAAGATTTGCGCCATGACCTCGTTCGAGCCGTTGGCTGCCCACACATTGTCGGCCGATACTGCGGTATGAGACTCCCGCGTCACATAGGCCGCGAGTGCCTGTCGTAATTCCCGCGCATCTCGATCGGGATAGCGATGAAGACTCAGCGCAGCGCTAGCTACTGCAGCCCCCATCGCCTGAGCAAGTTCCGGGGACGGCCCATAGGGATTCTCATTTGTATTGAGTCGGACCGGTACGTCGATTTGCGGTGCCCCATAGGGCGTTTCATGCAGCAGGTCATCGCGTACCGGCGGCCATTGCTCCGCCGATGCCTCAGGTATCGGCACGCTGCGCTCGACGAATGGTGATGGCTTCGGCGTGACCGGGAAGATCCTCCGCCCATGCCAATGCCACGACGTGATCGGCAACATCCGCGAGAGCATGCTCGTCGTAGTCAACGATATGAATACCTCGCAGGAACGTTTGCACGGACAACCCTGAGGAGTGCGTCGCCGATCCGCCAGTGGGAAGCACGTGATTGGAGCCTGCGCAGTAGTCGCCAAGTGACACCGGCGCATAACCACCCACAAAAATTGCGCCGGCATTGCGCACTCGCATCGCAACTTCCCTTGCATCACGGGTGTGGATTTCCAGGTGCTCTGCCGCATAGGCGTCAACGACGGCCAAGCCAGCACTGAGATCGTCCACGAGAACAATTCCGCTCTGCTTACCGTTGAGGGCCTCGGTGATGCGTTCCACATGCTTAGTCTTCGCCAGTTGCTCGCGCACTTGAGCCTCTACCGCCGTCGCGAGGCTCTCCGACGTGGTCACCAAAACAGCCGCCGCAACGACGTCATGCTCTGCCTGGCTGATCAAATCGGCCGCAACGAAGGAGGCGTCGGCGGAATCATCAGCCAGGATCGCGACCTCGGTTGGACCGGCTTCGCTATCAATTGCAATGACACCTTTGAGTAACCGTTTGGCCGCGGTCACCCAAATATTGCCCGGGCCGGTCACCATGTCGACCGGGTCACATCGGCGTGGCGAGCCGGCGGGGCTCGACGGATCGTCGTCTTGGTCCAGGTCCACCCCGTAGGCCAGCATCGCTACGGCCTGCGCGCCTCCGACGGAATACACCTCATCAATGCCCAGCAGGCCGCATGTGGCCAAGATCGTCGGGTGGGGCAAATTGCCAAAGTCCCGCTGCGGCGGCGACACGACACACAAGGAGGCAACCCCGGCGATCTGCGCCGGCACCACATTCATGATGACGCTGCTGGGATAGACCGCCCGTCCGCCGGGAACATAGAGGCCCACGCGAGCCATCGGCAACCAGCGCTCGGTCACGGTTCCACCGGGGACCACGATCGTGGTTGTGTCGACGCGCCGCTGGTCGGTGTGCACCATCCGCACCCGTCGAATTGCTTCCAGTAGCGCCGCACGTACCTGGGGATCCAGCGCAGCCACGGCGTCATCAATCGCAGCAGCCGGCACCCGAAGTGAGGCTGGTCGCGCCCCATCAAAGGTTTCAGTCCAATCCAAGACAGCAGCCGCACCACGCTGCTTCACATCAGCGACGACGGGGGCAACCTTGGTTGTGGCTTGTTCGACATCCATCGCGGCGCGCGGGAGCACCGATTGAAGGTTTCCGGCAACCCCGCGCACGTCTACTCCTCGCAGATCTATGTGGCGCAGCATGGAACACAGTCTAGGTCTAGCCTGGCAACGTGCCGAACAGCGAGACTCCCGACCAACGAACCCTGCCGGTGTTTCCGCTGGGTTCTGTGCTCGTGCCGGGCCTGGTCATGCCCCTGCACATCTTCGAGCCTCGATATCGGCAACTGGTGGAGGATCTGCTAACACTGCCGGAGGAGGAGCGCGATTTCGTGATCGTGGCCATTCGGGACGGGCATGAGGTGGGCGCCGCGGGCATTCGAACCCTGCATCAGGTCGGCACCGTCGCTTCATTGCGCGAGGTCGATCCCCATGATGACGGCCGATTCGACATTGTCACGGTTGGCACCGACCGGGTACACATTGATGAGGTGATTGATGACAGCCCCTACCTGCGAGCGACCGTTTCGACCCTGCCCGAAGATCCCGGCGACGCGGCCGAATTCGTGGCACAACAGGTGCGGCAGGCCTTTGCCAGGTACCGCGGTTCGCTAGCGGGTGATGCAGATGATGACGAAGGAAGTGACCTACCCGATGATCCCGGCGTCTTGTCCTATCTCGTGGCAGCGGCGATGGTTGTTGATCTAGCCGACCGGCAAGCATTTCTTGAAGTTCCTACCGACACGCAACGCCTTCGTCAGCAGTTGCGAACACTGCGTCGCGAAGCAGCGTTGATTGCCGCTATTCCGTCTCTTCCCGCGGTCGATTTGCGCTCCGCGTCGGTGTCACTCAACTAGCCCATGGCCCACCGCCCACCGAGCGCGACGCCGGCACTCCGCATCTGCGAGGCAGCCGGCATTTCCTATGAGGTACATACCTATGCTCATCAGCCCGGCATGTCTGGCTACGGCACACAGGCCGCACAAGCCCTGGGTGTCTCCACCGACCAACTGTTTAAGACGCTGATCGTCGATGTCGATGGTGAAGCGGTCTGCGTCGTTGTACCGGTCAGTCACCAGGCAGCGATGAAAGCAATTGCCAGCGCCCACGCAGGCAAACATGCCGAACTCGTTGCTGCCTCGCGCGCTGAACGCTTGACCGGGTATGTGCTGGGCGCCGTGTCTCCACTCGGCCAACGCACGACACTGCCCACGTATCTCGATCAAAGCGCGATGAACCTGCCGACCATCTACGTGTCCGCTGGCAAACGCGGCAGGCAGGTGCAACTTGATCCGATGGATCTACACCGGTTGACGCATGCGGTCATCGCTCCGCTGACGAGCCCGTCGTGATCGACTCATTCCCCAGTCAATAAAACCAAATCCGGCTAGAACGATGCTCGTTGCCAGTGGCCACAGCACCAGCACACCGGTCATGCGCAATTGCAGACCACTCGTGACTTGCTCACCATCGGCCGCCAGGGAAATCGCAGCCGATAGATCAACCGCACCCAACTGGCCACCGACCCACCACAACACGACCGCCCCAAGGACACCGGACAGTAGCGCCCACGCCACAACTGTCGGTGCCGCGGCACTCACCCGACGCTGGTGACATACGACGAGGACGATCGCGGCAACAATGACGCCCGCTATCGCGCAGAGCAACGCGGCGACGACGTCGTCGGCGATAAATCCAGACGGTTGATATTCCGCTGGGTAGGTCTGTCCGGAGTAAACATCAAGAATCACCCGGGGCGCGAGCAAGAACCACACCACACCACCAAGTGCCCCGAGTCCTGCGCTGAGCGCCACGACGCCCGTGATGTCACGGCGACTCAGGCCAAGCATGACGGACCCAGCAGCGCCTTGAGATCGCCATACAGCGCCGGTGCAGGAGTCACCCGAAGTCGATCATCCAAACGCATGACGGTTGTCTTGCCCTGGGAGGTCAGGTGCAGTTGTACCTCCGTCACGCCCGGGTGTTCAGACAAGATCGCCTTGAGGCGCTCAACAATAGGCGGCGTACAGCGTGCCGCAGGCATCATCAGCCGTACGGGTCCAGCAGGAGCTTCAGATAGGTCTGGTGCCGTGATCTCCATGGCCACAAGCCGCGGCGAGTCGTCATCAGGTCGATCGATGCGTCCTCGAACAAACACGACGGCGTCTTCGGCAATCATGGTTGCGACCGCCTGGTACGTCTGCGGAAACACCATGACTTCGATCGCACCCTCAAGGTCCTCGAGGGTAACGATCGCCCAGGTCGAACCCTGCTTGGTTGTCTTGCGCGCGATGCCGGTGACCAGCCCACCGATCGTGATGATCTGGTTGTCTGGGCGCTCATCGTTGCCAATACGCGCGATTGAGCAGTCAGTTCCTGATGCCAAAACCTGCTCGAGGCCGTACAACGGGTGATCAGATACATACAGCCCCAGCATCTCTCGTTCAAAGGACAACAAAATCGCTTTGTCCCACTCGCTAATCGGGATCGAGGGGTTGAGCGACAAGCCCGAGTCGACCGCCTGATCTCCCATGCCACCAAACAAATCGAACTGCCCGACGGCCTCGGCTCGTTTGAGTTCGGTTGCCGCATCAATCATCTGCTCGTGAACGGCCATCAGGCCACGCCGAGTGTGCCCCAGACTGTCGAACGCCCCCGCCTTGATGAGGCTCTCCACCAGACGCTTATTGCACACCGAGATCTCAACCTTGTCAACGAAGTCAGTGAAGTCGGCGAAGCGACCTTTACTGGTGCGGGTGGCGATCAGCGAGTCAACAACCTGGGCCCCGACATTGCGAATTGCCGTCAAACCAAAACGAATGTCTCCGCCGCGAGGCGTGAAGTTGTTGTCGGATTCGTTGACATCGGGCGGGAGCACCTTGATGCCCATCCGACGACACTCATTGAGATAAATCGCCATTTTGTCCTTATCATCCTGAACACTGGTCAGCAACGCTGCCATGTATTCGGGAGCAAAATTCGCCTTGAGGTATGCCGTCCAGTACGACACCAGCCCGTAGCCAGCGGTGTGGGCCTTGTTGAAGGCGTAGTCGGAAAACGGAACCAGGATCTCCCACAATTTCGTGATCGCAGATTCACCAAAGCCATTCGCTCGCATGCCATCGGCGAAAGGCACGAATTCCTGTTCGAGAATTTCCTTCTTCTTCTTGCCCATCGCGCGCCGCAGGAGGTCGGCTTTGCCCAACGAATAGCCAGCCAATTGCTGCGCTATTGCCATGACCTGTTCTTGATAAACAATCAAGCCGTAAGTGTCGCCGAGGATTTCGGCGAGCGGCTCAGCTAATTCCGGATGGATCGGAACTACCGGCTTGCGCCCGTTCTTTCGATCGGCGTAGTCGTTGTGCGCATTGGCGCCCATCGGACCAGGACGGTAAAGGGCGAGCACCGCCGAAATGTCTTCAAAGTTGTCTGGCTGCATCGATCGCAGCAGAGCCCGCATTGGGCCGCCATCGAGTTGGAAAACGCCGAGGGTGTCTCCGCGACTCAGCAATTCATATGCGGCTCGATCGTCAAGGGTGAGTGTCTCCAACACGACGGTTTCACTGCGATTGGTGTCAATGTTATCGAGACAATCGTCCAGAACCGTGAGGTTGCGCAAGCCCAAGAAATCCATTTTCAACAGGCCGAGCGATTCACACGCCCCCATGTCGAACTGGGTGATGATGGCGCCGTCTTGATCGCGACGCCACAGCGGAATCACATCGAGGAGCGGTTCGCGGCACAAGATCACACCGGCAGCATGAACCCCAGGCTGACGCTTGAGCCCTTCGAGGCCACGAGCGGTGTCGACTACCTTCTGTACATCTGCGTCGGTTTCATAGAGGGATCGAAACTCGGTCGCTTCCTTGTAGCGGGTGTGTGTCGTGTCGAACACTCCGGCAAGCGGAATGTCTTTGCCCATCACCGCCGGTGGCAACGCCTTGGTGATCCGGTCGCCCAGAGCGTAGGGATAGCCCAGCACGCGCGCGGCATCCTTGACGGCAGCCTTGGCTTTGATGGAGCCGAATGTCACAATCTGCGCCACGCGTTCCTCACCGTATTTCTCCGTGGCGTAACGAATCATGTCGCCGCGGCGACGCTCATCGAAGTCGATGTCGATATCAGGCATCGAAATTCGTTCGGGATTCAAGAAACGTTCGAAGAGCAACCCGTGTTCGAGAGGATCAAGATCGGTGATGCCCAACGCATAGGCGATCATGGCGCCGGCTGCTGAGCCGCGACCAGGGCCGACTCGGATCCCACTGTCTCGTGCGTGGCGGACCAGGTCAGCGACGACCAAAAAGTACCCGGGAAAGCCCATCTGGGCGATGACCCCGAGCTCGTACTCAGCCTGAGTGCGTACGTGAGCGGGCACAACTGCGCCATAACGCTTGACCAAGCCGCGCTCGACCTCTGCGACCAGCCACGATTCCTCAGATTCGCCCTCAGGCACCGGGAATTGCGGCATGAGATCTGCGCCTTCATTGAAGTGCACGTCACAGCGTTCAGCAATGAGCAGTGTGTTGTCGCACGCCTCGGGCAATTCCCGCCACAGATGGCGCATTTCCTCTGCTGACTTGAGATAGAAGTCACGGGCATCGAACCTGAAACGATTTGGGTCATCCATCGTGGTGCGGGTACCGATGCACAACAGCACATCATGGGCAGCAGCATCAGCGGCGTGCACGTAATGCAGATCATTTGTGGCCAGTAAGGGCAGGTCTAGGGCCCGGGCTAGTCGCAGCAGATCATCACGAAACCGCTGCTCAATCGCTAAGCCGTGGTCCATCAATTCGCAGAAGTAATTGCCCTGCCCCAAAATGTCGCGCATATCGGCTGCGGTCGCCAACGCCTGGTCATATTTACCCGCCTGAAGCCACCGGTTCACTTCTCCGCTCGGGCATCCGGTGGTGCCGATGATGCCCGCACCATGGGTCTCAAGCACTTCGCGATCAAACCGAGGTTTGTGGTAGTACCCCTCAAGACTGGCCAGTGAACTGATCCGAAAAAGATTGTGCATACCTTGGGTGTTTTCAGCCAGCAGTGTCATGTGCGTGTAATTCTGCGCGCCACGACCGGCTGTGGGATCTTCTTGATTGCCCTCATCGAAGCCACCACCGAAGTCAAAGCGGCTGCGTTGGAATCGCCCCTGGGGAGCGTAGTAACCCTCCAGCCCAATGATCGGCTTGATTCCCGCCTTGGCAGCTGCCTTGTAGAAGTCAAACGCACCGAAAACGTTGCCGTGATCAGTCATGGCAATGGCCGGCATTTCCAGCCGGGCCGCCTCAGCCATGAGATCAGGCAGGCGGCTGGCCCCATCCAGCATGGAGTACTCGGTGTGCACATGTAGATGGACGAAGCCCGAGCCACTCACCCGGCCGATCTTAGTGGCCGGTCGAACAGGTGCTCGGGCGCGACCCGAGGTCGAATCAGGAAATCCCGACCGGCGCTATGGGGTGTGCAATCGTGCCAGGGCGATGACCATGTCGCGCGGGTCGTCGCTGGTGAGCCTGACCCGCTCACCGGATGCCGGATGTGTGAAGGCCAACTCACCCGCGTGTAGGGCCTGACGGTCTAGACCCAGACGCTTCGAAAGCGTCGGGTCCGCCCCATATGTCGTATCACCCACACATGGATGCTTCATCGCTGCCATGTGAACACGAATCTGATGGGTCCGCCCGGTTTCTAGGTTAATGCGCAAGTAACTCGCATGCGGGAAGGCTTCTTGGGTGTCGTAGTGGGTAATGCTGGGGCGACCTCCGGTAACCACCGCCATGCGCCAATCGCTCCGCGGATGACGGCCAATGGGTGCATCAATGGTGCCACTCAGGGGGTCAGGGTGACCTTGCACGAGCGCTCGATAGACCTTGTCGACGGTGCGGTCGCGGAACTGCTCCTTGAGGGCCGAATATGCTCGATCCGATTTCGCCACCATCATCAAGCCAGTGGTACCCACATCAAGGCGATGGACAATGCCCTGACGTTCGGCGGCCCCGGCGGATGCTAGTTGGTGTCCGGTCGCCAGCAAACCGCCAACCACCGTGGGCCCACTCCAACCAGGGCTTGGGTGGGCTGCGACACCTGCCGGTTTGTTGACGACAACGACCTCATCGTCTTCGAACACGATGCTCATACCTAGCACCGGCTCAGGATTAGCCAAAACAGACGGCGCCGGCTCATCAAGACTCACGTCGAGCCACTGGCCTTCATGAACGCGGTCGCCTTTAGCTGCGGCATGACCATCAAGCTCGACGGCGCCGCTGGCCACCATATCGGCAGCCTTAGTTCGCGATAGCCCCAAGAGTCGCGCCAATGCCACATCAATGCGTTCACCCGCCAGGCCTTCGGGTACCGCCAGGGATCTGGAATCAGGCACGGGCACGGCCGGCAAATTCAACGCCCCGCAGCGTCAGCACAATCATCAGCACCGCCGAGCAGGTGATTGCCATGTCGGCAACGTTAAAGACAGGAAAGTTCGGCAGTGCGATGAAGTCGACGACATATCCCTGCCCGGGGCCGGGATCGCGAACAAGCCGATCAATCAAATTGCCGACCGCCCCGCCAAGCAGTCCACCCAAAGCCACCGCCCACGCCTTGCTGCCTAGATTTCGCGATGTCCGGACGATCACGATCGCGACGACAATAGCGATCGCGGTGAAAATCCAGGTGAAGCCAGTGCCAATACCAAAGGCGGCACCGGTGTTTTCGGCGTACAGCAGGCGAAGCCAGGAACCTATGATCTCCACCGGCGGTTGACCCATGAGCCACTCCACCGCCATGGCCTTAGTGATCTGGTCGATAACGACAATCGCCGCCGCGACCCCCACAACCATCCACAGCAGTGGCCTCGACCGAGTGTCAGGAACAATCACCACTTCGTCGGCCACCCCAACAGGCTACGGGGTGGCCGGGGGTTATGGCGACAACGGGAGCCGACTGATCAGGCGAAGCGCCGCTCCTCGGCCTGCTTGCACGCCACACACATGGTGGCCCGTGGGAACGCCTGAAGGCGATACTTGCCGATCGGCTTGGCACAGGTTTCACAGATGCCATAGGTGCCATCGTCAATGCGATTAAGTGCGTGACGCACCTGCTGCAACATGGCTCGGACGTTATTGGCCAGCGACATCTCGTGCTCGCGCTCGAAGGTCTTGGTGCCGGCATCGGCTTGATCATCACCGGCACCATCGCCTGAGTCTGCGACAAGGTCAGCGATGTCAGCCTCGGTGGCCTCGATTTCGGTTTCTAGGGCGACGCCATGGGCCAGTAGTTGCTCGCGGACGTCTGAGATTTCCGCGGCGGTCCAGGGCGACTCATCCTCGCGAACAACAAGTGAGCGTTTCTTGGCCGGAGCTGCTTTCTTGACCGGAGCCGCCTTCTTAGCAGGAACGGCCTTCTTGGCCGGAGCTGCTTTCTTGACCGGAGCCGCCTTCTTAGCAGGAACGGCCTTTTTGACCGGAGCCGCCTTCTTAGCGCCTTTTGACGACACGCTGCGTCCTGTGCTCGCCATGAGGATCCCCGATCGTCAAGCGTGGGCGAATGTGCTGCCGATCTGACCCCACATTCAGTTCGACAAGTTCGCAGGAGGCTAGAGCCCTTTTCGCGGTTACGCAAACAGGCGCGCCGTCCGATCTTGGTGCGACACGCTGCGAGCCTGTCGGCGAGATAGGCTTCGGCCCGGCCCATTTTCGCCCACGGAGGTCTTATGTACCGCGCCGTTCCGGCTCATGTCGATCTGCCCCGCATGGAACACGAGGTCCTTTCCCTATGGGCGGCCGAGGGCACTTTCCATCAATCCCTAGCCCAAAGCGAAGGCCGCCCCCTGTGGGTGTTCAACGAGGGGCCGCCCACCGCGAATGGCGCTCCTGGCACGCACCATGTGGAGGCCCGAGCCTTCAAGGACATTTTTCCGCGTTATCGCACCATGAAGGGCTATCACGTTCCGCGTAAGGCTGGCTGGGATTGCCACGGTCTCCCGGTGGAACTTTTCGTTGAAAAGGAGCTCGGCTTTTCGGGCAAGAAGGACATCGAGGCCTACGGAATCGCTGCATTCAATGACAAATGCCGTGAGTCGGTCTTGCGCCATGTCGATGAGTTTGATGCCATGACCCATCGCATGGGCTTCTGGGTCGACACTAATGATGCCTACTGGACCATGGACGCGTCATACATCGAGAGTGTGTGGTGGTCGCTGCAGCGTATCCATGAACGCGGCCTGCTCGTCCAAGACCATCGGGTGTCACCGTATTGCCCGCGATGTGGCACCGGCCTCAGCGACCACGAGATCGCCCAGGGCTATGAAGACGTTGTCGATCCCTCAATCTTCGTGCGTTTCCCGGTCACCAGCGGCGAGTTGGCACAACGGTTCCCCGGGGTCAACCTGCTGGTGTGGACAACCACCCCCTGGACCTTGGTCAGTAACACAGCCGTTGCTGTCAACCCTCAGGCAACCTATGTGGTCGCGGGCACCGACGCCGGTGAACTATTGGTGGTCGCCCAGGATCTGGTGGCCAGTCTGGTCGGTGCGGACGCGCAGATCCTCGCCACCTTGACCGGGGCTGAGTTGGAACGCACGCATTACCAACCGCCTTTCGACGCCCTCGCTATCCCCGATGCTCATTACGTGGTACTCGCCGATTACGTCACGACCGACGACGGTTCCGGTCTGGTGCATCAGGCACCAGCATTCGGCGCTGACGACCTCGCCACGTGCCGGGCCTACGGACTCCCCGTGGTTAACCCGATCCGACCTGACGGCACTTTCGAACCTGGCATTGATCTTGTTGGCGAGAAATTTTTCAAGGACGCTGACCCCATCCTCGTTGCTGATCTAGATGAACGCTCGTTACTCATGCGCCAGGTGCCCTATGAGCATTCCTATCCGCACTGCTGGCGTTGCCACACGCCACTGATCTACTATGCGCAGCCTTCGTGGTACATCAAGACGACCGCGATCAAGGACGAGCTACTTGCCCAAAATGAGGGCACGAACTGGTTTCCAGAAACAATCAAATGGGGCCGCTACGGCGACTGGTTGCGCAATAACGTTGATTGGGCGCTGTCGCGGAATAGGTATTGGGGCACTCCACTGCCTATCTGGCGATGCCCAGATGATCACCTCACCGTCATCGGTTCCCTTCATGAACTCGGCGAACTCGCCGGACAGGAACTCAGCACACTTGATCCGCACCGCCCCTATGTCGATGACGTAACGTTTCCATGCCCGCAGTGTTCAGCCACCACCCACCGAGTTCCCGAGGTGATCGATTGCTGGTACGACTCAGGTGCCATGCCCTTCGCGCAGTGGGGGTATCCCCACCGCGGCCAGGAAACCTTTGAGTCTCGATATCCGGCGGACTACATCTGCGAGGCGATCGATCAAACCAGAGGTTGGTTCTACACACTGATGGCTGTGGGCACCTTGGTGTTCGACGAATCCTCCTACAAGAACGTGGTCTGCCTGGGTCACATCCTCGACGAGGACGGTCGCAAGATGAGTAAGCACGTGGGCAACGTGCTCGAACCTATTTCGTTGATGGACGAACACGGCGCCGATGCGGTGCGTTGGTTCATGCTGGCATCTGGGTCACCGTGGCAGTCGCGGCGAGTTGGCCACGGTGCCATCGCCGAGGTTGTCCGCAAGGTGTTACTCACGTACTGGAACACCGTTTCATTCCAAGCACTGTATGCACGATCCGCCAACTGGTCCCCGGCCACCGGCGAGGTTCCGCCACCCACCGAGAGACCCGCACTAGATCGCTGGGTTCTGTCTCAAGCACACCGGTTATCTATCGAGGTCGACGATGCTTTGGCCAACTTCGATACCCAGCGCGGCGGGCGACTCATCACAACCTTTGTTGATGACCTGTCCAACTGGTACGTCAGACGCAGTCGACGGCGCTTCTGGGAGGGCGATCCAGCCGCGCTGGCGACTCTCGACGAGGCGCTTCGCATCGTCACCGCCGTCATGTCCCCCTACACCCCGTTCATCACCGAACAGGTCTGGCAACTACTCGTGCGTCCCACGCAACCTGAAGCTCCCGAATCGGTCCACCTGTCTGCCTGGCCGGAACCGCGACCGGACCTGATTGACGAGGAATTGAGCACTCACGTGGCCCTCGTTCGTCGGATTGTCGAACTCGGACGCGCCGCTCGATCCTCGTCGCAGGTACGCACACGACAACCGCTCGGTCGTGCTTTGGTATCTGCCGCCTCCTTCGAACAGCTCCCCACGGAGTTGGTTGCTGAGGTCGCAGCCGAACTGAATGTCGCTGAAATCAAGAGTCTGAAAGCCGAGGTGGGCGACCTCGTGGATATCTCCGTCAAAGCCAACTATCGATCCTTGGGCAAGCGTTTTGGTAAGTCAACTCCTGCTGTGGCACAGGCGATTACCGATGATCCCTCCATCGCCACGCGGCTCCAGGCCGGCGATTCAGCCAGCATCAACGTGCCCGAAATCGGGCAGATCACGGTGACGGCTGAAGATGTCATTGTCACCGAAACCCCCCGCGAGGGTTGGGCTGTGGCCAGCGCCCACGGCGAAACGGTCGCCCTTGACCTTGAAGTCACCGACCAATTGCGCCGGGCAGGTTTAGCCCGTGAGTTTGTTCGGGTCATTCAAGAGGCCCGCAAGACAGCTGATCTTGACGTCAGCGATCGCATTGAACTCAGTTGGGTGTCCACTCAACCGGAACTCTCGCAGGCGATTGCCGAACACGAGGAGATGATCGCTGGCGAGGTCTTGGCGGTCGCCTTCAACGAAGGTGCCGCAACCGAGGGTCACCTAGGCACGTCGGAGGTACTCGGATTGACCTTCTCATTGCAGGTCGTCGCTGCGGCGGACACGAACTAATCGGGCAACGCCTCCTGCACTGCCGCGGTCGCCAGAGCCTCTGGCCCCGCATCAGCAACAAGGTCCTCAGAACGGGCGGCTGCGTCGAACTGTGCGAGTTGAGTGGCAATGTGGTCGCGCAAGGTAACCCGGTAGTTCCGTTCGAATGTCCGCAATTGCCCTACCTGCTCTTCGAGCGCCCTACGTTGCTCATCAAGGTCGGCGGTCACGGCGCGGGCCTCTGCGCGGGCCTTGGACATGATTTCACCGGCCTCAGACTTGGCCACCGAGACAGTTTCCTCGGCCGTACGCTGGGCAATTTCCAGCATGGCCAACGCCTGTGTAGACACCTGCGCAGCGTCTTGCGAACGCACGAACTGCGGTGCTGGCGAGGAAAGATCAAGGCCCGACGCAGACTCATCGGCCACGACCGACCCACCAGCAGTCGGCAGGTTGTCTGCTGGCGGAGCATCGGGCTTCTCGATGACCTCAACGGCGGTCGTCGTCACCACCGGGGGCTTGGCCGACTCACCAGAAGCCGATTCGGCGCGAGCCGAGCGTTGTTCGGCGGCCAACACTCTTGATTGGGCCTGGGTCAATTGGGCCCGCAAATCATCGTTCTCACCGAGCAGTCGGGAGATTTCAGTTTCGACAACGTCGAGAAACGCGTCGACCTCGTCCATGTCATACCCGGTGCGCATCCGCACCGTGGTGAATTGTTGTGCGTGAACGTCAGCGGGGGTCATAGCCATAGCGGACATCTCCTTGGTCAGCAGTGACGCAACTTCTTAAAAGGCGAGGGCGACGTTGATCAGGATCTGGACAGCGATGATGAGGACCAGAAACGCTAGGTCGAATTGGATGCCGCCTAGCTTGAGTGGCGGGATGATGCGACGCAGCAGCCGCAACGGCGGGTCGGTGACGCTGTAGATCGCCTCGGCGAGCAGCAAGAACGGACCGCGGGGCCGCCAATTGCGGGCAAAAATCTGCACAAAGTCGAAAACCAGCCGCCCGATGAGTACGAGCCAGTACAACCACAGGATGGTTGCGATCACCTGCCCGACCGCACCCACAGCCATCCCTGCTTTCGTTTCGATATATCCGCTCGCCGCTTCGGCGAACCCTGACCGACCTCATTTACATTTTTTCCATCGACTCTTCGTCTATCAACTCTGGTTGAAAAAACCGTTCTGCGCCAGTTGAGCTCGGGCCTCGGCAGCCACATCGACATTAACCGGCGAGAGCAGGAAGACCTTATTTGTCACACGCTCAATCGTGCCATGTAGGCCGAAAACCAGGCCTGCGGCAAAGTCGACGATGCGCTTGGCGTCGCCATCTTCCATCTCGGTCAGGTTCATAATCACCGGCACACCTTCGCGAAACTCCTCGCCAATCCGGCGAGCATCGTTGTAGGTGTGGGGATGAATGGTCGTGATGCGATAAAGATCGACACCGTTGGTGGGCGAAGGTG
This sequence comes from Actinomycetota bacterium, assembly GCA_017857875.1. Lineage (GTDB taxonomy): Bacteria > Actinomycetota > Actinomycetes > S36-B12 > S36-B12 > M55B157. The sequence goes on from JAFMCH010000004.1 coordinate 27,120, forward strand.
CGATTGAGCGCGCAGGCACATCGTCGAACAGTTCGCTGCTGCGCTCGCGAGTGGGGCGCTCCTCGCGGAACGTACGTACCGACGAGGGCGGTTCAGCAACGGTCACGGAGCGATACTCTGATGCCCCAGAACGATCCGAGGTGCGCACATTGGACCGACGCTCGCGGCGCACCGGCTGTTCGTCAAGATCCGCGTCATCATCGGCATACCGATCGCGGTAACTATCGTCGTCCTCAACGAGGCCGAGATATACCGCCATTTTTCGCATCGAACCGGCCATGGCACGCCTTTCACATCAAAGCCCAGCCCACAGGGCACCTACTATCACGCTACCGGAGGTAGGGCCGGTCCCCCAGTATCGCGCTACCGACGCGTAGGTGTGTCGCCCCCGCGCGAATAGCGTCATCGAGATCGCCGCTCATGCCAGCGGACATCCAGGTGGCATCTGGATACGTGCTGACCACATGATCTGACAACTGCTTGAGTCGCGTGAAGGCGAGGAACGCGTCGGCACCCACCGGCGCGACACCCATGACACCGCGCAATCGCAGACTCGGCTGGGCTGCGATAAGCGAGGCCAGGTCATCGCAGCCTGCTGCCGCGATACCTCCGCGGTGGCTCGGGTCAGGTCCACAATCAGAACCGGAATCCTGGTCAGTGTCTAGCGAGACCTGAATCAGACAATCCAGGGGGCGCTCGGGCGGCCGATCGACAGCAGATTTCGCCAAAGCGGTCACCAACCTGGCCCGGTCAACGGAGTGAACACAGTCGGCCGCTCGGGCCACGATGGCCGCCTTATTCGTCTGCAGCTGGCCGATGAAATGCCACCGCAGGTTCAATCCTTCGCATTCAGCGGCTTTGCTGGCGAGTTCCTGGGCCTTATTTTCGCCAACGTCAACCACTCCGAGGTCGGCGAGACGACGGATATCGCTGGCTGGCCAGGTCTTTGTCACGACAACAACGGTCAGGTCGCGCGGGTCTCGATCACTCTGTGCACACACCTGCTCAATGTGGATATTCAGTTGCCGAAGTCGACCACGAAGTTGTTCGGATCGTTCCATCAAGAGTGATCACCCATGTGGCGCTGATGGGACGCGTCGGCCCGACGCACAATCATGCCGGCCTGACGACCGGTGCGGTGCTCGCGTCGATAGGAATACAAATCGGGGTTTTCAAAAGTGCAACCACCGACCACCTCGCACCCGACGTTCCAAGCACGCAGTTGCTGAACGACCCCCGCCCGGACATCAGCCGCCGCGGTACCCTCACGCGTCACCGCCCAGGCATCTGATGCATGGGCGCAGATGTCAGCACGCACCTGCTCACCCACCTCGTAGCAGCCACCACAGATAGCCGGACCAACCCAGGCCCGGATCATGTGGCCGCTATCGGCGCCCCCGATCAATTCGCTCATGGTGGCATCAACGACTCCGCACACGACCCCGCGCCAGCCGGCATGGATCGCGGCGATATCGCCAGAACTCGTGGCGATAAGGATGGGTACACAATCGGCTACCTGAGTCACCAGCGCGATTTCGGGTTCGCCGCACACCAGCGCATCAGCTTCAGGCGCTGAGGGCGGTGGAGTCTTGATCCGCGCCACCGTGCTGCCGTGCACCTGCACCATGGTGACCCACCTGTCTGCACTCACGCGCATCTGCTGGGCGGCACGGTGACGATTGTCCTGCACAACTTGAGCATCGTCACCGACATGCAACCCGAGGTTGGCCTCGGCGTAGGCGCCGGTGCTCAGCCCGTCGGTTCGGTCAGTGAAGGCCCACTCGAAGTCATACGGTCCAAGCCTCTGGTGACCGCTGGCCAGCACGCCCATGGTGGGCCTACTTCAAAAAGTCCGGCACATCGAGGTCGTCATCATTGGCGTCGTCATCGAAAACGATGGTTCGCGGTGGTTGCACCGGCCGCGCGGGCGCAGGTTCAACAACCGTTGGCGTCACCGGAATCGCCGCCCGATCACCCTCTGATTGCGATGCCGCGACGGCTGCCGCGACGGGAGTCTCATCCACAACCTTCCGGGTCACCGGCTGAGATCGACGTGTTGGCGGTGTACCCCCGTCGAAGCCAGCTGCGATCACGGTGACCCGAACTTCATCGGCCAAAGAGTCGTCGATGACCGCGCCAAAAATGATGTTCGCATCAGGATGCGCAGCGTCAGACACCATGCGAGCAGCCTCGTTAATCTCAAATAGGCCGAGATCACTTCCGCCAGAGATGCTCAGCAAAACCCCGTGTGCGCCCTCAATACTTGCCTCGAGGAGCGGTGAGGAAATTGCCCGCTCTGCAGCCTCTACCGATCGTTCATCACCGCGAGCCGTGCCGATGCCCATGAGCGCAGAACCAGCCCCTTGCATCACACTCTTGACATCGGCGAAGTCAAGGTTGATCAGTCCGGGTGTTGTGATGAGATCGGTGATGCCCGAAACACCCTGCAACAACACATGATCTGCCTGCCGGAATGCATCAATGACACTAATGTTGCGGTCCGCCAGACTCAATAGCCGGTCGTTGGGGATGACAATGAGCGTATCGACCTCATCGCGCAGGCTCTCGACACCGATCTCAGCTTGGGTGGACCGCCGGCGACCTTCAAACCCAAAGGGTCGGGTCACCACGCCGATCGTCAATGCACCTAGGCCCCGGGCGATGCGCGCGACGACCGGGGCTCCACCGGTGCCGGTTCCGCCGCCTTCGCCCGCGGTCACGAAGACCATGTCGGCGCCGCGCAAGACCTCCTCGATCTCTTCGGTGTGATCTTCGGCCGCCTGACGGCCGACATCAGGATCCGCACCCGCACCAAGGCCGCGCGTCAAGTCTCGACCAATATCAAGTTTGACATCAGCATCACTCATCAACAGCGCCTGAGCGTCGGTGTTGATAGCGACGAACTCCACTCCCTTGAGCCCGACGTCAATCATGCGGTTGACCGCGTTGACACCGCCCCCGCCGATGCCAACGACCTTGATAACGGCTAGGTAGTTCTGTGGTGCGGCCACGTGCGCATCCCTTCCGCGAAGTCAGCTGCGTCCATCTGACCCGCGTCTCTTACGCATTTACTTCAACCTCACGTTAAGGTTGAAGAAATCCATGCGTGTAACTAGTTGAGGTTAGGCTCCCGGTCGCAGCATGTGCAAGCCGCCACGCCCCAAGACCACCATCAACTAAGAGGTCAGCAGCGCGGCGAGATCGGTCAGTCGCTGCGGCTCGATCGAGTACCAAGCCCAGGTCGCGCGCTGTTCGCGGCGCAAGATGCCAGCGTCGGTGAGGATCTTCAAGTGGTGACTCACGGTGGGTTGACGCAGCGACAGGGCATCGGTGAGATCGCACACGCAGGCATCGGCGGTCGGACTGGATCTGATCAACGCTAGAAGTTGGAGTCGGGCTGGGTGCGCAAGCGCCTTGACCACGCTGGCCAATTGCTCGGCGCTTTCGTCGGGGATCGGACAACTCAATCCGGCGGCGCAGCATTCGGTGAAATCCGAACCTGTGACCGGAGCGGACTTCTGTGAGCCATTCACACGCCCAGCATACCCGGGACACCGCGATTGTATTGACAGATGTCGATCTAGTACTAAAGTTCTTAATCGATGACTATCAATATTGAACCTGGCCCGGGCGATGCGGCCACGAAACGTTGGCGGCGCTTATTCGCCGAGTTCTGGGGAACAGCGCTGTTGGTCACAGCCGTTGTTGGATCGGGCATCGCAGCAGCCAGCCTGACGACCGACGTAGGGCTGCAATTACTCATCAACGCTCTCGCAACAGTGTCGGCGCTGGGCGTGTTGATCTGGGTGCTCGGGCCCATATCTGGCGCTCACTTCAATCCCGCCGTTTCGCTGGTCGCTGCCGCGCGCCGGGAGGTGTCACTACGCGAGGCCGCGGGCTACCTCGTCGTTCAACTCACCGGGGCCTTTCTGGGCGTTGCTCTGGCCAACGTCATGTTTGATCTACCGGCGTGGGCGGTATCAACACAGGAGCGCTCCGGGGCGGGGTTGTGGATCGGGGAAATCGTTGCCACCGCAGGACTCTTGCTGGTCATTGGCGCCTTGACACGAACAGGACGAGCACACCTTGGGCCCATCCTTGTTCCGGCCTGGATTGGTGCCGCCTACTTTTTTGCGTCATCCACCTCATTTGCCAATCCAGCCGTCACCTTCGGACGTGTGTTTACCGATACGTTCACGGGCATCACGCCCACCAGCGCAGTCATCTTTGTTGTTTGTCAACTAATCGGCGCAGCAATCGGTGCAGCAATGACCGAAGTGTTCTACCCGCGCAAACGTCCCGCGCCGCTGGATCTCCCTGCTCCAGTGCACGATCCTCGACCGCGCACCGTGCTCTTCGCCTGCGTTCACAACTCTGGTCGCTCCCAAATCGCTGCTGGCTTTCTGCGGGCGATGGGCGGGTCACGCTTTGTCGTGTTGTCAGCCGGATCACAGCCGGGCGACGCGGTCAACGAGGTCGCTATCGCCGCCATGGCCGAGGTTGGACTGGACATCTCCGGGCACCCGCCACGACTGCTGACAGATACTGACGTGCGCGAAGCCGACGCGGTGGTCACCATGGGGTGCGGCGACACCTGCCCGGTTTATCCGGGCAAGACCTACCAGGACTGGCAGGTAGACGACCCCAAGGATCAGTCGCTTGAGACCGTTCGGGTCATCCGGGACGATATTCGCCGCCGTGTGGCGATGCTGATCCAACAACTTCAGTGACGGTTCGGGTGGTGGAACAGCCTCAGGCCGTCGTCGGCACCTCGGGTGCCGATACGTCGTAGACCGCCCAGTCACCGGGCATTAACGCCGTCAACACCGACACCTTAAGGTCCACGCTCTCCGCGCTTCCCCACCGCACGATGGCACCATCGCGCAAGACCAAGGTCACATTATTTCGTGTGGAGGCCTCAATCTGATCGGTTTCTTCCCGTAACCATTCGGGTAGTTCGGCCGCGACCGTCAGCGCTGACGCCAACCCTGCCCCACTCGCGCGCACGAGGGGCAATTTCGCGGGGCGATTATCGCTTTCGCGCACGACCATGCCCTCTACGTCGACAAGGTCATAGCCATCAGGCCCCGCTGCCGCTGCCACGACCAGGCGTGGAGTCACGACAAGCGCGATGGTGTCGGGCCACAGCCGCTCAACGGACACGCTGCGCACACCTGGCAATGCCATAACTCGTGTCTCGATTTCCGCCACCGACACACTCGCGATTGAGGTACCCGGTGGAACCGCAGCGACAACTTCAACTTCTGCTGCGAGATCCAAGTCAGCTTCGGCGGCACCCACCGAGGCCACCGTCACCTGAACCTTGGACACGTTAAACCACGGTGAAAACCAAAGCAGCCAAGCCAACGCCCCAATGACCACCATCAGGGCCGCAATGGCTCCAACAATCCAGGCCCGACGGTGTCCTCGCTGCTGATCGCGTTGGCCTGAACCTCGAAGTCTTTGCTCGGTGGCGGTCACGGATGCAACTTTCGGATGTTGTCGACTATCTGTGTCGCCAGCATTCCCACATCTCCGGCGCCCATCGTCAAAACGAGATCACCGGGTTGCACTCGTTGCGCCACGAGCGCAGGTACCAGGGACCAGGACGGCTCAAAGACCGCCGATTCGTGACCGTGGCTTTCGACGCTGGAGGTCAAGACCGATCCGCTTGCTCCAGGAATCGCGTCTTCGCCTGCGGGGTATACCTCAAGAACGATGACATCATCGGCGGCCGCAAGCGCAGCCCCAAAATCGTCCATGAACGCCGCAGTGCGGCTGTAGCGATGGCTTTGAAAAGCAACGACGACGCGTCCGGATCCGGCGACCTCCCGCGCTGCGGCGATGGTCGCGGCAATCTCTGTCGGGTGGTGGGCGTAGTCGTCGAAGACTCGAATTGAGCCAACCTGTCCTTTGAATTCAAACCGGCGTCTCGTGCCGGTGAACGACGCCAAGCCCTCACGTAGCGCGGACTCTGGATATCCCATCGTGACACCGGCAGCCAAGGCCGCCGTTGCATTCAGCGCATTGTGTCGACCAGGCACCTCCAGCTCGATGGAACCCAGTCGTACTCCCATCTGCACCACATCAAAGCTCCACCCCGCTGTCCGGGTGGTGTCCCCATCTTGCCAACGTTCCATGCGGAAATCGGCATCGGCTGATGTGCCGTAGGTGACGACCCTGATGCCATCTGCTCGGGCTCGCTCACTCAACCGACGACCGCCGGTATCGTCGATGCAGATGACCGCCGTGCCGCCGCTCGCCGACGAAGCGACCAGCCCCACGAACGAAGCGAAAGCATCATCAATCGCGGCCGCATTGTGCCAATGGTCGAGATGGTCGGGTTCAACGTTGGTCACGACCGCGATATCAGGACTCAGCTGGAGAAACGAGCCATCACTTTCGTCAGCTTCGACAACGAAGTCTGGCCCCGACCCGAGGTGCGCGTTTGCGCCAGACGCTTGCAGTTCACTGCCGATGACAAACGATGGGTCGGCACCCGCGGCCTGTAAGGCAACGGTGAGCATGGACGTTGTCGTCGTCTTACCGTGGGTGCCAGCGATAGCAACGCCTCGGCGTCCCTCCATGATGCTTGCTAGCGCCCGCGCTCGCGTCCAGGTAGGCAGCCCGCGGGCCACTGCACCGGCAAGCTCTGGATTGTCAGCTGGAATGGCTGTGGAAGCGACAACTACGCTCAGTGCCGTGCGCCCAAGATCGAGATTTCGCACATCGTGGCCGATTGCGATGTCTGCACCCAGGGCCCGTAGCGCCGCCAATCGTCGAGACTCCTTTGCATCGCTACCCGAGACACTCTTGCCCTGAGCCAACAACACCCGAGCAATGCCCGACATGCCAGCACCACCGATGCCAATCATGTGCACACGCAGGGATTCCTCATTCATCGACGTCATGAATGTCGGCCTAACGTGGCAGCTGCTCGCACGATGTCCGCCAGGCGCTCATCGGCATCCAAGACCCCACAACTCCTTGCCGCACTTCCCATCTGGGCCAAACCATCCGTATCAGCCAAGATGCCTATGACCCGAGCAACGAGGTCTGTTGCATTGAGATCAGCATCGTTGACGATAACGCCCCCGCCGGCTGCAATGAGGGGCTGCGCGTTAAGGACCTGTTCGCCGTTACCGATCGGAAGAGGGACGTAGATTGCCGGTATCCCAAGTGCACTCAACTCTGCGCACGTGGTTGCACCAGCTCGGCAGACCACTAGATCAGCAGCAGCAAACGCCCGATGCATATCGTGCACGTAGGGAACGCTCACGTAGGCAGGCTCATTGCTCTGCCGCATCGGTGGCCAGGCCGACGTGAGTCCCTGACCTTGAGCACCGGTGATATGCAGTATCTGGACACCCTGCGCTGCAAACTGTCGTTGGGCTTGCTCCATCGTTTCGTTGATGTGTCGAGCACCCAGGGAGCCCCCGAAAACCAACAGGGTTGGTGCCTGCTGTGCAAGATTGAAGTGTTCGCGCGCCGCCATAGCCATTGTTCGTCGCAACTCAGGCGAGGCGTGCGCAAGTTCGCGAATCTCCTTCCGCATAGGCATTCCGATAGTCGCGGCCTGCTTGATGCTGCCGGGAACTGCCTGGGCGACCCATTCGGTGAGTCGGGCTCCGACTCGGTTGGCAATTCCGGCATGGGCATTGGCTTCATGTACCACCAGGGGAATTCCGCGTCGACGTGCCGCGAGATAAGCGGGCAGTGCGACGTATCCGCCAAAGCCCACGACGACATCAGGTGCTTCATCGGACAGCAACTTGCTTACCGCGCGAACCGATACGCCCACACGATACGGCGCTCGCACAAGATCTGTGTTGACTCGTCGGGGCAGCGCCGTCGCCGGCACCGTCTCCAGTCGATAACCACGCGGTGGCACTAGATCATTTTCGATCCCGCGATCCGTGCCGACAACGACGACCTCGATACCGGGGTCTTCAGCCGTTAGCGTGTCAGCAAGGGTGAGCGCCGGTTCAATGTGACCTGCTGATCCACCTGCAGCCAGCAGAACCTTCATTCGACCTTGGCCCTTTCACCGTGAACGGCCAGGTCGCTGCGACCTGTGTTTCGAGCGAAAGACAGCAGGATTCCGATACTGAGTAGCAGTGGCACCAGTGACGAACCGCCGTAACTCACCAGCGGCAGGGGAACCCCTGTGATCGGCAGTAACCCCAGAACCGCACCGATATTGACGATCGCCTGCACGATGATCCAGGTGCCGATACCGGCTGACGCCAAGCGCACGAAAGTGTCGGTTGAGGTTTGCACAAGCCTGAAGGCAACGAAAGCGAATACACCGAAGAGAACCAGGACCATCAAGGTGCCGACCAGGCCGAGCTCCTCGCCGATGACGGAGAAGATGAAGTCAGTGTGAGCCTCAGGCAGACTCCCCCACTTTTCTCGACTGGCACCCAGACCCACGCCCCACCAACCACCCGTTCCCAGCGCGTATTGACCTTGAATCAATTGCCAGCCATCGCCCAAACGATCCGAGCTGGGATCCAGCCATGACGTGAATCGGCTGAGTCGATAGGGCGCGGCCATGGTGAGTGCGGCAATCGCCCCACCGGCCAACACGCCTAACAGGACAAACAGTCGCAGCGGCGCACCGGCAGCGAAGAGGATGCCGCCGACGATGGCCGCGATGATGAGCGTGTTGCCCACGTCGCCCTCAAGAAGCACGAGAACCAGGACCAGCCCAGCGACCGGCAACAGCGGCACAAGCAGGTGTGACCAACGGTCCAGGAGGGATTCTTTGCGCGCCAACAGATCCGCTGCCCAGAGAATAATCGCCAGTTTGGCGATTTCCGAGGGCTGCAAACGGAAAGGCCCCACGATGTCGATCCAGTTTTTCTGACCTGATACCTCCACGCCAATGATCAAGACCGCCACCAAGAGCACCAGTGCCACAGCAAGGCTCGACCAAGCAGCCATCCGCCAGAGTCGAATCGGCATTCTGCTGGCCACGAGCAAGCCGGCCATCCCCAACATTGCGAAAAGAGCCTGACGCTGCGCGAGGGTGTAGACCGAATCATGCAGCCGCAGGCTGACAATGCTGGAGGCAGACAACACCATCACCAGGCCAAGCGCCAAGAGCAGCACCGTGGCACCAAGGAGCAGGTGAAACAGACCCAGAGGATGCCCCGCGACATACGTCCGGGTACTCGCCGTGCTGGGCGCATCAGCGGTAGGAGCACTCACGACGCCTCCGATATAACTTTTGCAACCGCTCGGGCGAACTGATCCCCTCGATCACCGTAATTCATGTACATGTCCCACGAGGCACATGCGGGCGCCAACAGCACCGTGTCGCCCTGGCCGGCCAGCTTCCAGGCCATTCGGACGGCCTGCTCCATAGCTTGGGGTCCGGTTTGTTCGATGTCTACCACCGGCACGTCAGGAGCATGGGCGCGCAGTGCACGAGCAATCTCAGCACGATCAACGCCGATCAGCACCACCCCGGTCAACCTTGATTTGACGGCTGAGACGAGATCTTCAAATGACTGTCCTTTTGCCTGCCCGCCGGCAATCCATACGACGGAATCACATGCGCCTAGTGACGTGGCCGCGGCATGGGCGTTTGTCGCCTTGGAGTCATTAATGAACCTGATATCGCCCACACTGCCCAGTGGGGTCATGCGGTGAGGCGCCGGTTGAAAGTTGCGTAATCCGGCACCGACAGATCCTGCCGAGACGCCGAAAGCGCGGGCCAAAGCAGCGGCGGCGAGAGCGTTCGACACATAGGCGGGTGTCTGCACCGGGACATCGGCAATCGTCGCGAGCTCCTGCGCGTGGGTGGCTCGATCATCAATGAATGCCCGATCAACAAGGACATCCTCGACTATTCCCAACATGCTCAGGCTCGGAACACCAAGGGTGAAACCGACGGCGCGACAACCTTCCACCACATCGGCGTCACGAACCATGGCTTCGGTGGCAACGTCATCCACGTTGTAAATACACGCAACCTGAGTGTTCCGATACACAAGTGCCTTATTGCTGCGGTACTCGTCCATGTTCTCGAAGAAGTCGAGGTGATCAGGAGCCAGGTTCAAACAGGCAGCTGCAAAAGGTGAAACGGACTCCACGAATGGCATTTGAGTCGCACTGACTTCGACCGCAATGACATCGAGGGATAAATCGCGTACCGCGTCGATGAGTGATTCCCCGACGTTGCCCGCCGCTGCCACGCGGCGCCCGTCGGCGTGCAATATCGATGCGAGCATGAGCGTTGCCGTGGTTTTGCCATTGGTGCCGGTCACGCACAGCCACGGGGCTGGACTATGGCGCGAACGCATCCGCCATGCCAATTCGAGTTCACCCCAGATAGGGATACCGGCCGAAAGTGCATCCTGAATAAGGTCAGCTCCCGGGCGGATGCCCGGTGAAACGACGAACACGTCGGTGTCCGGGTCTGGACCGTCGCTGCACTCGAGGCGAACCGTTCCGCCAAGCACCTCAACGATTTCCGCGCGATCTCGCAGCACTGGTGAATCAGCGGGGTCGATGACGGTCACCGAAGCGCCCACGTCCAGGAGGGCAGTTGCGGCGGCGTAGCCGGCGACTCCTAATCCAGCCACAACGGCCGTTATCCCCGACCAGTCGGCCTCGGCATGGGTCAGGGGTGAAAGTTCGCGGCGCACTATACGTTCACCCACTCGGTGTAGAACATGGTCAGGCCAAGTCCGATGAACAAGCCCTGGATGATCCAGAAGCGAACAACAATCTGAATCTCCGGCCATCCCTTCATCTCAAAGTGGTGATGCAACGGAGCCATCCGCAACAGTCGTCGGTGAAGAATGCGGTAGGAGGCAACCTGCCCGATCACTGAGAGCGAGATGAGCAGGAACAGTCCGCCAAGTGCGGCAAGCAGTAATTCAGTCCGACTAACGACAGCAAGGCCAGCGATTGCACCGCCTATGGCGAGGGATCCTGTGTCACCCATGAAAATGCGCGCCGGTGAAGTGTTGTACCAAAGGAAGGCGAAGCAGGCGCCAGCCAGCGCGGCTGCCACGACCGCGAGGTCAAGCGGTGCTGCAGTGTCGTAACACGTGGGACCACCCGTGGAAAAACAACTCTGGTTGAACTGCCAGATGCCGATGAGTATGTATGCCGCGAAAGTCATGGTTGCTGCGCCGGTTGCGAGCCCATCGAGTCCATCGGTCAAGTTGACGCCATTGGTTGTCGCAGTGACTAGGAACCAGACCCACAGCACAAAAACCACCGTGGGCAGGACGAAGCCGGTGTCGCGAACGAAGGACACTGCTGTGGACGCTGGCGTCTCCCCAGCCGCATTCGGAAACTGCAACGCCAGGACCGCGAAGGCAACCGCGACGACGGCCTGGCCGATCAACTTTGTTCGAGCACGAAGGCCGGTGGCTCGCTGCTTGAAAATCTTCAGGTAGTCGTCAGCCACACCTACGCTGGCTAGACCTAGCATCAAGAACAGGACGAGGATGGCTGACGCGGTGGGCGGCTGCCAAAACAGCAGGTGCGTCAACCCGTAGGCGACAACCACTGCTGAAACGATCGCCACGCCACCCATTGACGGCGTGCCCCGCTTACCCTCGTGCTCGGGATAAGGCTCATCCTCGGTTGATACGCGGATGGCTTGGGCGTACCCATGGCGACGCAGGAGGCGAATGAGTAGTGGCGTGGCAACGAATACGAAAAGCGCCGAGAGCAGCCCGGTTACGACGACGAGCCTCATGAGGTACTCACTTCGCTCAAGGCCGCAGCTATCTTCTCGAAACCAAATGAGCGGGATGCCTTCACCAGCACGACGTCGCCAGGGCGGAGTTGGTCGGCCAGGATTGCGATCGCAGCGTCAACATCAGGCACCCAAGCCGCCTCGTCACCCCACGAACCCTCCAGGCAGGCACCTAGATGCAGCGGTCGCGTCAGTTCCCCCACGGAAATCAACTTGTTGATGTCCAGGCGCACGATCATGCGACCGAGGTCGTCGTGCTCGAGCGAACTGTCATCACCTAGCTCTCCCATCGGCCCCAATACTGCCCAGGTTCTACGCCCTGCACCGACAGCCACGAGCGCCTTCAACGCAGCACGCATCGACTCTGGATTAGCGTTGTATGCGTCGTTAATGATGGTGACGCCATCCGGACGCGTCGTGACTTCCATCCGCCAGTGACTGCGCGATTGTGCGGTGTTTAGCGCCGTCACTACTTGGTCAAAATCGATACCCGCAGCCAGTGCCATTGCTGCTGCAGCACAGGCATTAGCAACCTGGTGCTCACCTGTGAGTTGAAGATTGATCTGCCCTGATTGACCATCTGACACCAGGGTGAACTCTGGTTCGGCACGCTCATTGAGGCGCACGGATTCAGCCCGAACATCTGCTGTGGCCGATTCACCAAACATCACGACCCGTGCCCGCGTGCGGCCGGCCAGTTCGGCCACAACGGGGTTATCGCCATGCAAGACGGCCACTCCACCGTCCGCGGCGCTGGGTAACCCATCGAGAATCTCGCCCTTGGCAAGCGCAATGGCCTCGCGCGAGCCAAGCATCCCCAGATGCGCACTGCCCACATTGATGACGGCGCCAATTGTCGGAGCACCGATCTCACACAGGTAGGCAATGTGTCCTGGGCCCCGCATACCCATCTCAAGAACAAGGAAACGAGTGTCCTGCGTGCAGTCGAGGACCGTCAGGGGCAGGCCCACTTCGGAGTTAAACGACCCTCGCGGCGCCACGGTGGGAGCGACAGACTCCAGCACCGAGGCCAGTAGATCTTTGGCGGTGGTCTTTCCGCTGGAGCCGGTGAGTGCCAGGATCGTCAGATCCGGCAGTGACCGGCGATAAGCAGCTGCCAAGTGTCCCAGTGCGGCGACCGTGTCGTCGACGATGATTGCGGGCACACCCAGTTCACGTTCGGCGAGCACCGCCACCGCGCCATCGTCAAGAACCTGCTGGGCAAACACATGGCCATCAACGTTGTCTCCGCGGATCGCAACAAATAGCGCACCGGTGACGTCCGCTCGCGAATCAATAGCGACCTTGTCAACGAGCAAAGAGCCCTCAGCCAGGTTGAGTCTGCCTCCGACTACCTCGGCGATTCGCGACAACGACCACGGGATCATGTCGGCCCACCCGCTGCAAACCGATTGTCGATGTATTGGCGCGCCTCGTCGCGGTCGTCGAAGGGGTAGATGACGCCCTCGATTTCCTGCCCCGCTTCATGGCCTTTGCCCAGGATCACCACGGTGTCTGCCGTATCTGCCAGTGAAATCGCTCGCCCGATGGCTTCTCGTCGATCACCGATGTTGATTACACCGGTCCTCTGTTGCGCAGTCATTTCTGTCATCATTGCCGACCGAATGTCATCTGGGTTCTCGCCACGCGGGTTGTCATCGGTGATTATCAGCAAATCGGAATACGCCGCGGCGATTCGACCCATTTCCGGTCGCTTGGCGCGGTCTCGGTCACCACCACACCCCAGCACACAGATAACACGACCAGTACCTCCCAGCGACGAGAGCACGCGCTCGACTGCATCGGGTGTATGGGCGTAATCCACGATCACTGAATAGTCTTGGCCGGCGTCTATCAGTTCCATTCGACCCGGCACGCGTGCACTGCTAAACGCCGAATTTATGAGCCCATCGTCAATGCTCAGAAGATGCGCGATCGTCCACGCCAACAGCGCATTCGCGGCATTGAATTCAGCCGGCATCGCGATCGTTACCTGATGCGTTGAACCATCAGGAGACCGGATCGTCAAGTGTTGGCGACCCCGCACATCGGTCGTTCGGGCGATACATCGATAGTCAGCGTCGACCTCTGGCACGAGCGACACAGTTGTGACCGGGACCCGAGCCTCCTGAGACAGCCGTCGGCCCCACGCGTCATCAACGGCAACAACGGCTCGGGCGCTGAATGCCGGCGTGAACAGTTTCGCCTTGGCCGAGAAGTACGCTTCCATCGTTCCGTGAAAATCCAGGTGATCTTGTGAAAGATTCGTGAAGGCGGCAATGTCAAAGCGCACGCCATCAACCCGGTTCAGTTCGAGTGCGTGACTGGACACCTCCATCGCCACCGCCACCGCACCATCATCACGAAGGCGCGCTAGCAGTGCGTGCAGTGCCGGGGCCTCGGGAGTTGTCCGCGCCGCGGGGAAGGCCACCCCATCGAAGGAAGTTCCTGCCGTCCCAATCACGCCGGTCGCAATCTGAGCTTTTCTTAGCGCGCTACCTACCAGGTGGGCGACGGTTGTCTTTCCGTTTGTGCCGGTAATGCCCACGGTGGTGAGTTCCCGCGACGGATAGCCATAAATCTGTGCCGATATTGCCCCGAGCACCGCTCGCGGATGCTCAGCCACCAGGGTCGGCAATCCATTCGCTGATGCCACGCCTGCTTCGTCAGTGAGGCACGCGACCGCCCCATTGCTGATGGCTTCGCTGAGGTGGAGACGTCCGTGCGTATGTTCACCGGGAAGCGCAGCGAAGAGGTCCCCGGGCCTTACTTCACGGGAATCAAGGGTGATTCCCGTGACCATCGTGCGCTCATCACCACGCACTCGCAGGATTGATTGCCGTTGCGCAATCGCGGCTAGGGAAACGGGTTGCGCTCGTGGACGAGGATCCCAACGAGAGGGCATCGACGACACGGCTCTATCCGACCTGCGCCGGTTCGACGGGTCCAGGTGCATTCTCATTGGCGGTGGACTCGGCGTCGCGCCGCCATGCCGCAGCCGTCGTCTGGGGTCCCGTGATTGGGGCAACCTGGCGCGCCTGCAGCGCGTAGGTCATGATGTCGCGGAATACGGGACCAGCCAATTCGCCACCGAATTGCTGCACCGCAGGACGCACAAACGTGACGCCGATAACCAATTCGGGATCTTCAATCGGCGCGATGCCGATAAACGAACTCACGGTTTCGCCATCGTAGCAACCACACTCAGGGTTGATCGCCTGTGCTGTACCGGTCTTTCCACCAACGCGGTAACCGGGGATTCCGGCCATGGGCGCTGTACCACCGTCGACGACCACCTGTTCTAGCATCTCGCGGACCTCGCGAGCAGTTTCAGTAGAAACGACCCGCGTCCCCGGTGGAATCACGGTCGGGATGGGTTGACCTGCACTATCGGTGACTGAAGCCACGAGACGAGCAGGCAAGCGAACCCCGTCATTGGCCAAGGTTGCGAAGAAACTCGTTGCCTGGACAGCATTTACCGACAGGCCTTGTCCGAAGGTGAGCGTCGGAAACGTTGTTCCCGACCAATCCTCGCGTGCGGGTAGGAAGCCTGCCGTCTCACCCGGAAAGCCCAGGCCCGTCGGTTGCCCAACGCCAAAGCGTTGCAGGTAATCAAGCACAGCGTCTTCGCCCACCGTTTCGGCAGCCAAGATGGTGCCGATATTGCTCGACCGACTCAATACCGTTGCAAGATCCCAGTTGTAGCCATCGTGATCACTGGCATCGTGAAAAACCTTCCCGGCCCGGGTCAGTGTTGGCGGAATCTCGAACATAGTCTCCGGCCGCGCGCCACCCTCTTCCAAGACGCTGGCGATGGTGATTATCTTGCTCGTTGAGCCTGGCTCGAAGGCATCGGTGAGGGCACGGTTGCCCAAATCCGCTGCATCGGCATCGCCCGGTTCGTTAGGATCAAAAGTCGGCGCCGACGCCATCGCCAAGATGTTCCCCGTGCGCGGATCCATCACCACGATCGAACCGGATTCAGACCCCGACTCTTCAACCGCCGCAGCGATAATGCGCTGGGCGACGTATTGGATATCCCGATCAATGGTGAGCGCAATCGTGGCGCCTGGTATCGGCTCTTCTCCCGATGTCTCTGCGGTGGGAATCGCCGGACCAGCGGCTCCACGTTCGTAGGTGATCCAACCGTCCACGCCGGCGAGCGTGTCGTTCAGCGCGTATTCGATCCCGGCGAGACCATCTCCCTCGGCGCCGACGAATCCCAAAACGTTGGCCCCCACATCGCCGGCGGGATAAACCCTCTTCGTGGTTCGTTCGGAAAAGACACCACTGAGCCCAAGCTCATCAATGCTGCGCCAGGTCTCGGGCGACAAATTTTTCGCAACGTAGACGAATCGTCGATCGCCCTCGAGCCGCTCTGCAATATCGGACACCTGCATGCCGACGAATGGCGCTAGGGCGACAGCCGTGTCGTAGGGATCGGCGATAAGGGTTTGATCGACAGTGATGTGACGTGCCTCAATGGTGGTGGCAAGCGGTACACCATTGGCGTCGGTAATCGAGCCCCGATCCGCCAACACCGTGACCGTTCGGGTTCGTTGGTCAACAGCCTCGGCAGCCAGCGCATCCCCGCGAAAGGCCTGCAGTTCTAGCAGGCGGCCTCCGAAGATGGTGAGGATGAACAGCGAAAACACCAGCAGCACAGCGGCTCGACGACGGGAATTACCTAGCCGCAACGTAGGCGTCATGGTTGCACATCTGGAGCCGGGTCGGCGGGGACGTTATCAGCAGTCGGAGCCTCAACAGCGAGATCATCAGTAACTAGCTCGTCAGTAACTAGCTCGTCAGTAACTAGCTCGTCAGCAACTAGCTCCTCAATAACGGGTTCCTCAGCAATCGGAGCAGGTTGAGGCACTGGGTTTCCTAAGATCGCACCATCGGTCAAGCGCAAAAAGACCGGCACATCCTGGGGCACCATGCCCAACTCGCGCGCGGCCACTTCCACCTGGGCAGGTGCTTCGGCCAGTGCTACCTGGGCGCGAAGGGCTTGTTCTTGCTCGAGCAGTTGCGCTCGCTGCTGCTGCAAACTCGTCAACGTGAATGCCCCTTGAGCCAATGCCGTGTTGACCAGCAGCATTCCTAGCAGCCCCAACGTAAGTACGGCAAGGATGAGCACGGCAAAGTACTTCGATCGCGTCGGCAGAACACGTCGACGTGGACTAGTCCTGGGCTGCGACTTCAAGGGCGGTGCCACCACCACCGACATATGGGAACCCTGAGCGCGACGACGTCTGGTGGGCGCACGACGAGGGGATGCTTCGCGAGCGATGATGATCGTTTCGGCGGGTGTGCTCATGCTGCAATCCGCTCAACTGCGCGTACGCGCACGCTCGCAGCCCGACGATTGACGGCCACCTCATCGGCATCGGCCGTGATGGATCCTCGGACGAGATCTTTCAGCCAGGGCTGGAGGTAGTCCGGCACGATCGGAAGGCCTACCGGCACGTCCGGATGCAGACCCGGTTGCAGTGCCTGCTTCACGATGCGGTCTTCGAGAGACTGATAGCTCATGACCACAAGGCGACCCCCGACCGCCAATACCTCCAGTGCCGCGGGAATCGCGCGTTTGAGAACTCCTAACTCGTCATTGACTTCAATGCGCAACGCCTGGAACGTGCGCTTTGCCGGATTACCGCCGGTACGCCGGGCTGGGGCGGGTATCGCATCACGGACAAGTTCGACCAGCCGCCCACTGCGACTCCACGGAGCCTCCTCGCGCTGCTTGACGATCATTTGCGCGATGCGCCGGGCGTATCGCTCTTCGCCATACTCGCGCAGAACTCGGGTGAGTTGCGCCACCGAATAGCCGTTGAGAATGTCGGCGGCTGTGACCGAACCGGCGGGATTCATGCGCATATCTAGCGGCGCGTCCTGACTGTAGGAAAAACCTCGGTCGGTTCGATCCAACTGCATCGATGACACACCCAGGTCGAACAAGATGCCTTGAACGTCACTGATGCCCAGGTCGGCGAGCACCTGTGGCATCTCGTCGTAGACCGCATGAACAAGCGTGACCCGTTCGCGCCAGGCTGAAAGTGTTGCGCGTGCCCGTTCTATCGCCTCGGTGTCGCGATCAATACCAACGAGGTGGCACTCAGGCGCGGCGCGAAGCACGGCGGCAGCATGCCCCCCCAAACCGAGGGTTGCGTCAACGATGACCGCCCCCGGATGCATGAGCGCAGGAGCCAGGAGGCCGACGACCCGGTCGAGTAGGACCGGAACGTGACCGAGCCCTTCGCTATCGGACGGATGGTCGGTCATCGGCGTTATCCCCAGTGCCCTGCGATACCGGATGCGACGGCGATCACCACCGCGGTAACCACCCCTGCACCAACCGCTAGCGCGGTGCGCTGCGCACGAGGGGCGATCTGCCGCGATGAAACCTCGCGGGTGACCACATGCGCGCCGGGTGATTCGGTGATCGATGCCACGGTGGTGGAGCCTTCCTTGACGTATGTACCTGCACGGAACTTGACGGAACTGAACCTGGGTGTCTCAAAGCGGTCAGATCAGGTCCCCTCCCGCGCGTGGATCCCTCTCATGCGGCCTGGTATCGGGGAAGTGACACCAGGAGCACGCGCACGCGGGTGGAGACCTCATCTGAGCGCTAAAGAACGCCGGGAATTACCTCCTCCCGCAGATCGCTAAATCCTTCTTCCTGACCGGCGACATAGTCGGTCCATGCCGTCGAATCCCATATTTCGCAAGTATTTCCGTTACCTACGACGACGACCTCACGATCCAAGGCCGCGTAGTCACGCAGGGCCTGGGGAACGCTGATGCGCCCTTGCCGGTCGGGCACCTCATCAGAGGCACCCGAAAACAACAACCGCAGATAGGCGCGCACGCGTGCATCCGAACGCGACGCTTCATTGAGGCGCTCGGCGTAAGACGCGAACTCCGCGGCGGGCCACACCACCACCGAGCGATCCTGGCCCTTGGTCAGGACGACCCCACCGGCCAATCCCTCGCGGAATTTCGCCGGCAGTACCAGCCGACCCTTGTCATCAAGTCGCGGAGCGTGCGTGCCCAAAAACATTGCCCCGCTCCCTTCGCCTTGACACCACACGGATCACCCCTGGGCAACCACGAGCTGAGGAGGGATTTCCCCAGTTGCGCCACTTTAGCCCATTTTCCTCCACAATCAACCACTCAGGCCCAATATTTGGTCAGCATGCCCCAAAGAACGGCGCCTATTGGGACTCACTCACTCCCCGGAGTCCGGTTGAGCGTCGTTCTTGCGTTGGGAAAGCTGACCGATCTGGAGGTCAGAGCAAAGGGCCTGCGGTCTGGACTATCGAGGTGGGCGCAGCCCGGATTTCCGCTCCATCAATGCACCGATCAGCCGAGTTGCTCCCACCGGAGCAATACGCGCCAGGAAGTCACCGACATATGCCTCTGGTCCGATCAAGATGCGAGCCTTGCGTCGCTTGATTCCTCGAACAATGATTCGTGCGGCATCAGCGGGCTTCATCACGAGGAGCTTGTCGAAGATCTCCTGGCCCAGTGCCCAATCGGCCTCATTGACCGCTTGCCCCCGCCGGGCGTTGCGAGCGATCCCGGTCCGCACGCCACCTGGGTGTACCGAGGTGACGGAGATACCCCGGGGCCGCAACTCCTCGCGCAGCGCGAGACTGAACCCACGAACGCCGAATTTGCTTGCTGAATATGCGACATTGCCTACCGGCGCGATAATTCCAAACAGTGACGAGATGTTGACAATGCGTGCGCCAGTCTGCAAATGGGGCAGAGATGCTGAAGTGACCGCCATCGTTGCGCGCAGATTGACACTCAGTAGCCAATCAACATCAGCCATCGACACCTGTTCGTACAAACCACCAAGGGCGACCCCTGCATTGTTGATCACCAGCGTAATTCGACCGTGGCCCGAGAGCGTTTGGCTCACCAATTCTTCAGCCGCGGTTGGCTGGGATAGGTCCATGGCATGCTCAGTGATGCTGACGTTGGGAAATCTGTCACGCAGCGTTGCCACGATTGCGGTCAGGGCCGCCTGATCAACATCGACAAGCGCGAGGTCACTGCCCTCAACTGCTAGGGCATGGGCTAACGCAGCTCCGATACCACCGGCCGCGCCCGTAATCACCGCAACCCCGCCATCAAGGTTCACCGCGCTAGCTGTCGACATACGACATATCCTGCCGTGCGCGAACGTGATAGGACGTTGAATCGAAGGTCTTCATCATCTCAGCGAAGGCTCGCGTTGAACCAGGCCACAAAGCAACATTGCGCCCGTGATCATCTTGGTACCACGAGTGACATCCACCCGTTTGCCACACGCTGCCCGACAGGGATCGATCAATGCGTTGCACGTAGTCACGTTGAACCTGCTGATCCACGTCGTAAATGGCACCGGAGACGATTGCTGAAATGATGTAGTCGATTTGAGCCTCAGACATCAACACAACCGAGGAGTGACCGAGGCCGGTATTCGGCCCCTGCAATATGAACAGATTAGGAAAGCCCGATACGGCGGTCCCCCGATAGGCGGCCATTTCCGTGGCCGCCAACACCTCGGTCAAAGTGTCACCATTGATGCCACGCACCACGCTGGCGATAGGTGGATCAAGCACTTTGAATCCCGTGGCCCAGATAACGACGTCGACGATGTAATCAACACCGTCAGCGTCCGTGACACCGGTCGCATTCATTCGGCTAAGCCCAGCGGCCAGCGTCACGTTGTCACGGCCGAGTGCCGGGTAGTAGTCATCGCTCAACAGAATTCGCTTGCAGCCCATGTCATATGTAGGGGTAACTCGCCTGCGTAACTTTTCATCAGGCACCTGTGCGCGTAAATGGCGTCTGGCGATCCTCTCGCCGGTGGCTCGCCAAAACCCCTGCTTGGTGAAAGACAACACCTGCAGGTCGCGGCTTCGCATCGTGATGCTGCGGGCGCACTGTTGAACGAGCGGAACCGATGCAAGAAGTCTTTTGTACCAATGCGGGACAGCCCTGTCGCGTCTGGGCAGAATCCACGGTGGCGTGCGCTGGAGCAACACCAATTGATCAACCACCGGAGCAATAGCGGGGACGACTTGAATCGACGAGGCTCCCGTGCCCACGACGGCAACGCGCTTACCGTCGAGGTCAAAATCATGATCCCACCGGGCCGTGTGCATGACGGCTCCGGTGAAGTCAGCCATACCCGGAACCAGCGGCGTGAGAGGCTCAGTCAGCCCGCCGCAGGCACTGATGAGGTAGTCCGCAGTGAACGTGCCAACGCTCGTGCTGATATTCCACACCAGTGCGGAGTCATCCCAAATCGCACTGGTCAGTTCAGTGTTTACCTGAATAGAAGAAGCTAGCCCGAACATCTCAACGACGCGGTCCAGATAATCGCGGATCTCACGCTGCCCGGCAAATTTACGCGACCACTCAGGCCACGGGGCCACCTGCAGTTCATAGAGCCGGCTTTGCACATCGCACGCACATCCAGGATACGTATTCGCCTGCCAGGCACCACCCACACAACCGGCACGCTCGAGGATGACCAGATCGGTCACGCCAGCCCGGCGCAGGTTGATGGCCGCCGAGATGCCCGAAAAACCGGCGCCAACGATGCACACGCGCACATGATCTGACACGTCGTGACCTTAACGCCATCACCGCGTGAAAAGAAGCGCGTGCAAGGAAGGGAAACGAGGACACTTGCAACCTACGGTACCGTAGGTTACGCTTGCGTAGGTTACTGATGAGTAGAAAGCAGGTATGTCCATGATTCCCACAAAGGCCACACTCGATGGATTCTCAATGGCTTATCAGGATTTACCTGGCGACGGCACCCCTTGGTTGTTCGTGCACGGGGTCGGCTCCAGCATGACCACTTGGGGTGATCTCCCCCAGGCCCTCGCCGGTATCGGACGACGAGTTATTTCCGTTGACCTAATCGGCCACGGCTCATCCGAGGGCGGAAATGGCGATTTCAGTTTGGGCGCGAATGCCTCGGCCCTACGGGATCTGCTCGATCTGCTCGAGATAGACCAGGTGCACCTCGTAGGCCACTCCTTCGGCGGTGGGGTGAGTCTCCAGTTCAGTTATCAATTTCCCGAGCGGGTCCGATCCTTGGTATTGATCTCCAGCGGTGGGCTGGGTCGCGATGTTCACGTGGGTCTCCGGGCCGCGAGCCTGCCCGGCTCCGAATGGTTCCTGCGAGCTGCCGTGAGCCCCCGCGTGGTCACCGCACTGGGCTGGTCAGCCACCGCGTTGTCCAAAGTCGGTCTACGCCATCGAGGCATCAGCGCACGTACGTTGACGAAACTTGAGCAATTGCAGGATGAACAACGTCTCAACGGATTCGTGTGCACCGTGCGAAGTGTGGTCGGTCCGCAGGGACAACGCGTGCAGGCGCTGGACAAGCTTGGGCGCTTGCGCCCCGAAGACGTGTTGATCATCTGGGGTGATGCCGACAGCATGGTGCCGATGGCCCACGGTGTCACGGCCCACGAACTGCTGCCCGGCAGTCACTTTGTCTGCGTTCCCGACGCCGGTCATCACCCGCACGATGATGCTCCCGACCGCGTGTACCTAGAACTCCTTGCACATCTTGGTCGAACGGAAAATGAAAGGGTCGCCCACCGAGAACCCCCGTCCCCCTACCTCGGTGAGCGACAACCACACGGTGACACACAGGTCTGACAACGTGAGATCGTTGGCCCGTGACCAACGCGCTTGCCCGACTACTTCTGCGTGGGCCAAGCGCCGATCCAGACGCCGTGGCTATTTGCACACCCGATGGCACTGAATGGACCTACCGCCAATTGGTTGAACGGTCTGCACAACACGCACACGCATTGATGCAACAGGGTGTTGCACCCGGTGGGCGCGTGGCGGTGCAGTGTGAGAAATCAGCAGATCTGCTTGCGCTCCACCTTGGATGCATCCGGCTAGGCGCGGTATACGTGCCGCTCAATCCCGCGTACACCGCCACCGAACTTCAGGTGATTCTCAACGACGCCACACCTGACCTGTTCATCAGCGATGGCCAGCATCACGGCGCACTCGCAGATATCTCGCCACGAGAGTTCACCGATATTGACCGATCGCCAGACGATATCGCCGCCATCTTGTACACCAGCGGCACCACAGGCACGCCCAAAGGTGTCGTCCTGAGCCAGGAGAATCTTCGTTGGAGCACGCAGACTTTGCGCGACGCATGGGCTCTGACCAGCAGTGACACTGTGTTGCACATGCTTCCCCTTTTTCACACGCACGGACTCTTTGTTGCCGCCTATTGCGCTCTCGCAGCGGGCGCTTCAATTCAACTGCTCAACAGATTTGACACCCATCACGTCCTCGCGCAATTGCCGAATGTCACCGTGGTGATGGGTGTTCCAACTCACTATGTGCGCCTGTTGACACAACCGGAGTTGAGCCCAGATACCTGCCGCCACATCAGACTCTTCACGTGCGGATCCGCTCCTTTGCTCGCCACAACACACGAGGCCTTCTTTCGGCGTACCCATCACCGGATAGTGGAGCGGTATGGCATGACCGAAACATGCATTCTGACCTCAAATCCCATTGACGGACCAATCAAGCCCGGCACTGTCGGTCAACCCCTACCCGGAGTCAACCTACGTGTCAGTCAAGGTGAGTCCGGTGAGATTGAGGTACAAGGCCCTAATGTGTTCAAGGGCTATTGGCAACGGCCAGATCTACATGAGGGAACTTTCACGACCGATGACTGGTTCAGGACCGGTGACCTGGGAGTCATCGATGAGGATGGCTACGTTGAGATCATCGGTCGAGCCAAAGACTTGATTATTTCCGGCGGACTAAATGTTTACCCCAAAGAAGTAGAAAGCGTGCTCAACAGCATCATCGGTGTCGATGACTCGGCCGTCATCGGCCTACCCGATGCAGATCTGGGAGAAATGGTCACCGCGGTGGTCGTCTGCAGCGATCCAGAGCTGGGTACCGAAGACGTGAAGACTGCTGCACGACAGGCGCTCGCAGGCTACAAGACACCCCGGAGAATCCTCTTCGTAGACGAGTTGCCTCGCAACGCTCTGGGCAAGGTTCAAAAGCACCTTCTACGTGAACGATTCGGCTGAACTTTCCTGCTATCGTTCGCGCGTGATCACGGGGAATCGGATCAAGAAAAGACGCTCGGGCTTGCTCGCACTCGGGGCACTCGGGGTCGTCTTTGGTGACATTGGCACCAGTCCGCTTTATGCGTTTACCGAGGTGTTCGCCGGGGCCCACGACATCCCCGTTGTCACCGATCGAGTGCTGGGCGTTCTCTCGCTCATCTTCTGGACGCTCACGTTAATCGTGGGGGTGAAGTACGTACTAGTCGTCATGCGCGCCGACAACGAGGGCGAGGGTGGCGTCATGGTGCTCAGTTCGCTAGCCCGAAGCCTGGTCAGACGTCAACGCGGAGCCATCATCATCATGGTGTTTGGCGTGTTAGGCGCAGCACTGTTCTACGGCGACGGCATCATCACCCCGGCTGTGTCTGTACTGTCAGCGGTGGAGGGCCTTGAAGTCATTAATCCGGCCTTCGGCTCTCTGGTTGTGCCGATTGCCATCGCGCTACTTGTGGCGCTATTCGCCGTCCAACGATTTGGTTCCGGTCGCATGGGTTCGCTTTTCGGGCCGATCATGGCCATCTGGTTCGTCATCATCGGACTCCTCGGATTAGCCAGCGTGATGCAAAGCCCCGAGGTGCTGCAGTCAATTTCTCCCACATATGCGATTTCATTCTTCGTAGCAGAACCCCTCATCGCCTTCTTGGCCTTGGGTTCAGTCGTTCTATGCGTCACGGGAGCTGAGGCACTGTATGCAGATATGGGCCAGTTCGGCCGCTTTCCGATACGTATCTCGTGGTTTGCGCTCGCTGCCCCAGCGTTGTACCTGAACTACCTTGGTCAGGGCGCTCTCGTACTGCGCGAGCCCAGCGCGATCGAAAACTCGTTTTACTTACTCGTCCCCGAACTTATGCGCTGGCCCATGATCATCCTGGCAACTATGGCCACTGTTATTGCCTCACAGGCGGTGATTTCTGGGGCATTTTCGATGACCCAGCAGGCGGTACGACTGGGCTATCTGCCTCGCATGGTAATCCGGCACACCTCAGCCACCGAACAAGGACAGGTCTATGTCCCATTCATCAACTGGACTCTATGCATTGCCGTCATCGGACTGGTACTTGGATTTCAGGATTCCTCGAATCTGGCGTCGGCATACGGAATCGCGGTTACCGGAACGTTCGTCATCACCACGAGCCTGATCATCGTGGTGGCACGGCATAAATGGAAGGTGTCGTGGTGGATTCTCGGCCCGGCCGGTGCCCTCTTTCTTGTCATTGACGCGACTTTCTTTGCGGCGAATCTGACTAAATTCGACCACGGTGGCTGGTTCCCGATCGCAGCAGCCGCCGTGATTTTCACCATGCTGATGGTCTGGGCCTGGGGCTCTGGGCGAGTGACCCGCCTGCTCGCTGATCAAGCCATACCGATGAACGACCTCACGACTCTTCTACATCAACCCGACATCATTGAGCTGCCGCGCACCATCGTGTACGTGACAACGCAGGATCAGATACCCCTGGCACTCACCCAACGCCTTCACCTCTACGGGGTCCGCCATGCACGCACCGTCGTTTTGCGCATGGTTACCGCCGACGTGCCACTCGTTGACGACGGTGATCGACTCGCCGTGACTCTGATCGATCGACACACCCTCGAGGCGGTTTTGACATACGGGTTCATGGAGAAACCACACCCCACCGCCGATGTTCGGTCACTGCACAGTCAGTTCCCGTGGTTTAACAGTGACACATGCATCTATTCATTTTCGTCGGCCGTCGTCTATGTCAACCCACGACGACACCTGTCATTTATCGCAGCCGAACTCTTCGCGATCCTGTCGCGCAATGCCGCCGATCCACAGCGGTATTTCGATCTTCCCCCCGAGCGCGTGGTCGAAGTAAGACGCCTCGTGCGAATCTAGTGCGTGTCACACTGTTCACATGGCTTCATTACGCATCACACCACAAGAACTCCGCATCGACTTGACCACCAAAGAACGCATCGGGGCACTTCACGGCAGTTTCGGTGTGCACTGGCGAGATGTGGTGTCGGTCGAGCCCACGAGCAATCTTTGGTCTGAGGTCCGCGGCATTCGAGCTCCTGGCACCGGGCTCCCAGGCAGCATCCTGCTCGGCACCATGCGACACAATGGCCTTAAGGATTTTTGCGCGATCTACCGCCAGCGGCCCGGGGTTGTCATCGCACTGAGCGGTGCCGGTTTTGCCCGACTCTTAATCAGTTCTCCCAGCGACCAGGTCGCAGCTGTGGTAGCAGCACATGGACGCGTCAGCGCTGGGATTTCTGCAGACGCCGGGGGGTAAGCCGTCGCGCCCGCCAATCCGACCACGCCCCTGTTGCCCAAAGCGCCCACACGACCAGAACCGGCTGGAAGAGCAATCGAATCAATCGAGCAGCGTCAGAATCCAGACCGAATGCGGATGTTCCTTGGATGAGTTGCGCGATATTTCCCGGAAAGATCAGCACGAAGAACGTCGCCACAATCCAACCCACCACTGGTCGATATCGGGACGGGGCGAGCACGAGCGCCAGGCCAAGAGCGATTTCGATTACTCCGGATACGGCAACGATCAATTCAGGCGCGGGCATGAAGTTCGGCACCTGAGCAAGGAATTCCTCAGCACTGACGAAGTGTCCGACCCCAGCAACCATGAGCACAACACCCAGGGCCAGTCGAGCAATCATCGTGGTCATTACACGAGCCTATTCGGTCAGGCTGGACCGGCTTTGACGCAGTGTGTCATCTAGCGGATCAGACGCCGTCAACTCGCTGGCAGCAGACACCCCGAGTTCTTTCATCTTGCGCGCTTGAGCCATCACTCGAGCGTCAAAGGAACCGATGAAATTGTTGTAACCCTCAATCGCGCGACGCAGGCCGCTTTGCATGCCGTTGAGGTGACCCACAGCAGTCTCGAGTCGACTTAACATTTCGGCCCCGGCAGCTCGAATTTCCTCGGCATTATCGGCCATGAGTTTGCGCTGGTATCCAAAGTAAATCGTGCGCAGCATCGCCAACATCGATGTTGGAGTTGCTAACACAACATTTCGAGAAAACGCTTGGGCCAATAAATCTCCGTCGGCATCAAGCGCCGTGGCCAGTAGGGATTCAAGAGGCAGAAACATTACGACGAAGTCGGGACTTTTAGCTGACTCCCAGTAACGCTTACCAGACAGCTCATGGGCCCTTGCCAACACATCGACGGCATGCTTCTTCAGCTCGGTAGTCGCCTGTGGTGAGTCACCGGCCTCGATCGCTCGCCAGTAGGCATCGAAGGGAAACTTCGCGTCGACGAATATTTCACCGCCACCGGGTAGATGCACGACGATGTCTGGCCGCCTGTCTGTGGACTCACCGGACCGCTGATCTTGTCGGGAAAAGTTAATTCCCTCAACCAGACCGGAGGACTCCAGCAACTGCTCAAGTTGCATCTCACCCCACTGACCACGACTCTGCGCGGTCGACATCGCCGAGACAAGTTGGCGGGTGGCGGTCTCCAGGGAGGTGTAATTGCGTTGCACACCGGTGATTTGTTCGCGCAACTGTGATGCTGCCTCGGCGCGCTTGACCTCGACCTCTTGCGCCTGACGCTTGAGCGACTCGACTGACTCCCGCAGCGGTAGTAATCGATCATCCAAGGCACTTCGGTCTGCCTGCTCTTTGTGCAGACGATCGCGATCGGCCGTGGCGCGGGCTAACTCGGTTTGTGTTCGCGACAGTTCAGATTGAAGCGAGGCCTGCACCGATTGGCTGTCGAGGCGAGCCTGTTCTTCAACGCGACGGATCCCTTGATCGCTGCGCCGATTGGCGATGAGCCAGCCAAGGGCTCCACCAAGGACAAACGCAATAGCCGTGAGAACAACGACGCCCAGACCGATCACGAGACCGTTCATGACACCTCCTAGTCAGCAATGACGATAGCGAGATGGTCAGACATTTTCGTACGTCTGTTGGCGAAGACAGTGCCTGGCGTGGCAATCTAAGACTGCAGCCCCGCGTGTCTCCACCCCCGTAGACCGTGGGGCTGCCCCATTACTGCAGGGGAAAACCCGAGCCGATAATCGCCGCTAACGGCAGCCCTTGCACCAGTGCCGGCGCTATTCGCAGGGGCGTGTGCATCGTGGCCACCGTGGCGAAGTACCCCAACACCGCAAACAGCAGCGCAATCACCGGCACCAGCAGCGTCAAGATACCTGGTGCTCCCAGCAACGACACGGCCGCGATAAGCGCCCCGGCCACGATCACCCGGTTTCCGACCAGAACTCCGATGCGTCGCAGCAAGCCCGGGCGTGAGATGAGTACTGCGTCGGCATAGAAGTACGCCACCAGCACTGCGGCGAGCACGATCGTGACCCACCAGCGCGGGCCGACGAATGCGGCTGCCGCCCAGGTCAGGCGGGTGGCACCGACCAATATGAGCGTAACCAGTAGCGCAAAGGCGATAGATGCCCAGAGGTCCCGGCCCGGTGCGGGCTGAAAGTCACGTCGGACATACGTTGGCAATATCCGCAAGCTGCCGGCGATGACAGTCGCCAAGAGTGCGAACCACGCCGCGAGATACCCGCCTACGGCCACAGGCACGATTTCAGTCCAATCGTCTGGCACCACCGCCAGCACGACTGATGCCCCAAGGGCGCCCACCGCAGTGAGTGCGAGGGCATGCCACCCTCGAACGGTGGCCGCCAGGCCTCGCCGATTACCGCGTCCGTAGAGCACGCTGGCAAGCGGAATGACCACGATGCCCGCAGCGCCCAGCAGCAGCAACAGCCACAGCCAGGCCGGATCCACCTGCGCGTCGAAGGGCCCCTCGATGTCAAGAGCGACCCCAAGCCACGTCAACATAGCCGTGGCCGTGGAATCAGACCATACGATCGTGATGTGCTCAACCACGGGGATCTGTTGGGCTTGGAGCCCCGTTCCAAGGGCTACGTCCCCGTACACAGGCCCAACTTCGGCCGATGGTTCGATCAGGCGCAACTGCTCACCGGCCGCATCAAGGAATCTTGCCGGCTCGTTGGCGCCGAACAGTAGTTGCAGATTTCTCGGTCGTGTACCGGAGTCAATCGCGTCGGGAAGGCTGATCGCAACCGTGCCTTGCACACCCGGAGGCTGCGTCATTGCGTACTCCGTCACCGCTCCGGCACCCATCGAGTGGCCCACCAGGCCCAGCCGGTCGGCGTCAACGCCCGGCTGCATCGCCAGCCAACCAACAACGGTGGCGAGGTCTGCCTGGAGGTTCTCCCGGTCGGTCGATGACCCCAAGGACGACGTGCTGTTGCCGTGGCCGCGCTGATCCGGCAGCGCCACGACGTATCCGGCACGGACGAGCGTGTGCGCTAGCGGCTCCATGATCACACTCGAGGCTGCGAAACCATGCAGCATGACAACCGCCGGTCGCTGAGAACCGACACCTTCAGGTTGCAGCAGCGTGACCGGAATCCCTGCGACGTCTTGTGTGCTTCGCACCATCCCCTCGCCTGAACGCATCACGCCCATCAAGGCGACGACCGCGATAGCAACACCAACCACACTCATCACGAGGGAAATGAGTGTGCGCCGGGTCACCCCAGGAAAGGTACTCCGCAGATGACGCCCGTGCGGGTCAAAAATGTGACAAGCACGGGAACTATCTGCTCAGATGAGTCCATGACCGGCTCCCTGAACAACATCTTGTTCGACGACGGCCGCAAGACAACACCGCTCAATGATGTCTGCGACCAGCTTTTCCTGGTGACCAAAGACAGCGGAAATGATCGTTTCGTCCGTTACGCAGTGCTGCTTGCACTATCAGCCGTGATCGCCACCGGCGGCATCATTGTCGATTCAACAGCCACGGTGATCGGCGCGATGATCGTGGCCCCCTTAGCGACGCCCATCCTGGCTGTGGGCCTGGCCATCACCACCGTTCGACCACGACAGGTGATCACTTCAGGAATTATTCTCGCGATCTCGGTCGCCTTCGTGGTCTTTATCGGCATCGCACTCAACATCATCCTGCCCGCGACGGTCAACCTCGAGCAGAACTCGCAGGTGCTCTCGCGGATCTCGCCAAATCTGGTTGACCTCCTGATTGCGATCGCGACCGGGCTGGTGGGTGGCTTTGCCATCACGCGCAGCGATCTAGCCGGAGTTTTGCCTGGAGTGGCGATCGCCATCAGTCTGGTGCCACCGCTTTCCGTCGTCGGAGTCGTACTGAGCGAAGGTGGCTTTCAGCAGGCCTGGGGGGCAATGCTGCTGTTCTTGTCCAACGCCGTTGCGATGATCGGTGCCGGCGCTTTGGTTTTCACCATCGCCGGCTACAACGCGGCTGCGCGTCACTCACGCCGGATGGTCCGCCAGCCCATCCTGGTCGTCTCGGTCCTGAGCATCCTTTTGGTGGCTGTGCTTGCGGTTACGAGTCTGCAGAGCCTCGCCCAGGGCGTGTCGGTCACCAGGATCGAAAGCGCGACGAGCACCTGGCTAGCCGGCAGCAAGTACTCCCTGACCAGCGTCACCGCAGTTCCAGGCGGATTCATCATCACGATAATCGGCACAGGTGACGTACCTGATACGCGGCTGTTCTATGACAATTTCTTACCCGTACTGTGGTTCGACCCGGACATTCAGGTACGCCAACTCAGCGGCAGCGTCGAGCCTTTGCCCGAGCCGGGGCCAACACCAACGCCGAGTTAGACCCGGCCCTTAAGCATGAAGTCCCAATACAGGCGCGGCAAACCCACCTTTTTGAACCGGTTGTAGTCGACGATTTCTTTGGTCTGATCCACACCCTTAAGCGATGGCCGCAGGTTCAGGTCGTAGTCGAACTCACACAGGAGAAGTTTCTTGCGACTGGTCGTGATCGGGCACGACGCGTAGCCGTCATAGTGACCCGAGCCGACTCCTCCCTTCAGAGTCGCCATCAGATTTTCCACGACCACAGGCGCCTGCTTGCGAATCGCCGCACCCGTCTTGGAGTTAGGCGTGTTCGTGCAGTCACCGAGCCCGAAAACCTCCGGGTACTTCGTGCTCTGCAGCGTGAACTTATCGACAGCCATGTAGCCGAAGGGGCTGTCAGCATCAACCAGCGGTGTGGCGGCGAGCCAATCTGGGGCGCTCTGGGGTGGCACCATGTGGGCGAAGTTGTAGGGCAATGTCTGAGTCTCGCCGGTTTCGTTGTTCTTAATCTCCATGGTGTGCGCTGCTGCATCTACGCTGGTGACCACCGTGTTGAGATGCACCTCAAAGCCGTAGCGCGCAGCAACGTCGACCAGCACGTCAGACCACACCTTCACGCCGAACATTCCTGGAGTCGGCAAGATCATGATCTTGCGAATGTTGTCCAGCACACCCTGCTCTCGCCAGTAATCAGCGGCGAGATACGCAATTTTCTGGGGTGCTCCAGCGCACTTGATGGGCCCAGCTGGCATGTGAAAGATAGCCGTGCCCGAGCGCGTGCGTTGCACGTTCTCCCAGGTCTTGGGGGCAAGGTAGTAGTCGTAATTTGACGACATGCCGTCATGCCCCATGGCATCAGCCAGCCCGGGAATTCCATCCCAGTTCAATTGAATACCGGCGGCGACGACGAGGCGATCGTAGGTAATGGTGTCGCCCGAGGCCAGGGCGATGGAGCATGATTCGGGGCTAATGCCCGTGACCGAGTCATGAATCCAATGCACGCCCCGCGGGATCACCCATGACATCGGCCGCACACTTTGGGCATCGCGGGCTCTCCCACCACCCACCAGGGTCCATAGGGGTTGGTAGTAGTGCACGTCAGAGGGATCGATGACGGCCACATCGCTGGCACCAGCACGCTTGAGCCGTGCAGCAACGGTGATTCCGGCCGAACCACCGCCGATGATGACGATTTGATGATGAGTCGACATGAAGACCTCCCACGTGAGCGGATAACGACAACGAGACGATGAAAGCGAGATAAGTCTAAACCTAATTCGCATACGCCCGGGGGTATTCAGGCAAAGCCGAATGCCCCCGCCCAGAACTCAGGCGGGTACATACTTTGCCCATGTTGCGTATGCCCGCCGAATGGGAACCTCACGAGCGCACCTGGATGGCGTGGCCCAGTGAGGGCTACACCATGGGGGCGTCTGGCAGCCAGATGCAGGCAACCCAGATGCAGGCAACCCAGATGCAGGCAACACTGTCGGCTTGGGCATCTGTGGCCCATGGTGTCGCACAGTACGAGCCGCTGACCATGGTCGTGGACCCCACGTCAGTCGATACGGCTCGTCAATGGTTGATCGGGGGCACGAAGTACCCGATTACTTTGATGGAGACTCCGCTCGATGACGCGTGGATGCGAGATATCGGGCCGACTTTTGTGATCGACACCGATCGCGCTCACGCCGATTCAGACACCCTCACGGCGGTTAATTGGATCTTCAACGGTTGGGGACAACAGACCTGGGCAACATGGGGGAATGACGCGCACGTAGCGCACGCGATCATCTCGCAGTTGGGATGCCCGTCATTTGATTCACCATTGGTCAATGAAGGCGGGGGCATTCACGTTGATGGTCGGGGTACCGCGTTAGTGACAGAGACGGTTCAACGAGATCCCTATCGAAACCCGGGGTGGACGCGAGCCGACATCGAGGATCACCTGCGTGAAGCGATCGGGGTCAACCGCGTGATCTGGCTACCTAGGGGCCTAACCCGAGACTACGAAACTTTTGGCACGCGTGGCCACGTCGACATCGTGGCTTGCTTTACCCCAGTGGGCTCAGTTCTGGTGCACGACCAGCAAGATCCAGGTCACCCGGACTATGCGGTCTGCCAGGTGCTTCATCAATGTCTCAAGGACAGCGGTTTAGACATCGTCACCGTCCCCGCACCCACGATCACCACGGATGACGAAGGCTTCGTCGACTACAGCTACATTAATCATTATGTGCTTAATGGCGCCGTCCTCCTGTGCGCCTTCGATGACCCAAATGATGAAGTGGCCCAACGGATTCTCGCTCAGGTCTACCCGGATCGACACATCGAACTCATTGACGCCCGGCGCATCTTCGCCCTCGGCGGTGGCATTCACTGCATCACCCAGCAGCAACCGCGACTGATCTGATGGCGCTCACCCCCGGCGAAGCCGACCACCTGTTGCTCTTCACCCAGTCCCAGTTAGCTCTGAGTAGACGCGCACGCGGGCTTCGCCTTAACGTGCCCGAGGCAACCGCGCTGATCGCCCATCAAATTTGCGAATGGGCGCGCGATGGCCTGAGCCTCGACGCTGCGCGCACTCAAGCACGCACCATTCTCGGAGTCAACGACGTTCTACCCGAAGTACCCGAGATCGTCACCGAGATTCGTGTCGAAGCTCGCTTCGACGACGGTACGCGCCTGGTTGTTGTGGCCCACCCGTTCGAACCGTCGCCAACAATGGACATCGACGAAGCATCGGCTCCCCCGGCGCATGACTACCTGACTTTGCACAACATGGCCGAGACGGACATCGGCGTGACCTCACATCAGCATCTGGCAGAGGTCAATCCGCGGATTCGCCTTGATCGATCCCGAGCTTTCGGCATGCGTCTGGCGTTGCCCGCCGGAGACACGCAGTGGCTGCGATCGGGCACAAGCGTGACCGCGCCCATTACGCCGATTGGTGGCGATCGGATTGTTATCGGCAATACCGGCCTAGTGGACGGCCCCCTTGATGATTCCCACGTGCGCGAGCGCGCATTACGCAAACTGCGCCAGTGCGGTTACCTCGATGAATCACAGGGCGAACCGATCGGGGACCTGGCTGGGGCAAATCGCGCAGTGAGCAAAATTATGGATGACCTGCGTAAATCAAGGCAGCGGCCGCAATGAGCAGTTACGGACCGCGAGCCGGCGATATCGTCACACTTGGTGGCACGGGCCTGCAGCTGCACATCGACGACCGTGTCGATGATCAATACGATGAGTTTCGCGTCGGTTTCGCCAAGACAGGTCGCGACGGAATAGGGCTCAAATCCGTTGCTACACAGGATTCCTGTGATCTGTTGTTGTCGAACGCTATCGTGCTTGATCCGATTGACGGAGTTCGCGTTGCGAGCATCGGTTTTCGAGATGGGCGAATCTGCGGCATCGGCAAAGCAGGGAATCCGGACACCACACACGGCGTCGACATAGTCGTCGGTTCCGGCACAGTCGTCATTGACGCTGATGGCCTCATTGCCACACCGGGCGGGATCGATACCCACGTTCACAGTCTTAGCCCGCGAGTGTTTAACTCACTGATCTCCAGCGGCATTACCACCGTGATCGCCCAGGAAACCGGCCCTGTGTGGGGAGTTGGGATCGGTTCTCGCGCGCTCTTGCATCAGGCCTATCGAGCCATGGATAACTTCCCGCTCAACATTGGGATCCTGGGGCGGGGTTCCACCTCGGCCGATGTGGTCACTCGCGAGGCAATCTTGGCGCATGTGTGCGGCTTCAAAGTGCATGAAGACACCGGCACAACTTTGCGAACACTGGACACCGCATTGCGAGCAGCGGATTTTGCCGATGTTCAAGTGGCCGTGCACACCGATAGCCTCAATGAGTCGCTCTCCGTGGCCGACACAATTGCAGTGCTCGACGGACGAGTCGTTCACGCGTATCACGTCGAAGGGTGTGGCGGCGGTCATACGCCAGACGTACTGCAACTTGCCGGGCACGACAACATCTTGGCCTCATCCACTAATCCGACGTTGCCCTACGGCATCAATGCGATCGACGAACACCTCGACATGATCATGCTCACACACGGGATGAACGCGCACCGTGAGTCAGATATCCGAATCGCTCAAGCGCGAGTGCGCGCAACCACGATGGCGGCCGAAAACCAACTGCACGATCGCGGTGTTATTCCTATTACCTCTTCAGATGCCCAAGGCATGGGACGCGCCGGTGAAACCTGGTGGCGTACCTTCGCTTTGGCATCGGTACTCCGCCCCGACCCCACGGATTCAACCCGCCGGGACAATGAGCGCATCCTTCGGTACCTGGCAAAGATCACTATCAACCCGGCACTCGCACACGGACTCAGTCACGAAATCGGCCGTATCAGCGAGGGCTATCTCGGCGATATTGTTTTGTGGCAGCCCGAGCGGTTCGCCGCCACACCTCAACTCATCTTGAAAAGTGGCTTCCCCACCTGGGGTCAGACCGGAGACCCCAATGCAAGTATCGACTCCGCCGAGCCGCTGATTACGGCCGAACAATTTGGTGCCTATGCTGCCGCGCCTAGCGACCTGTCGTTCCTGCTGAGCAATGCGGTCGCCATCGCGGAGGGGCCTCCCCCCACACATCGCCGTGCCCTGGCCGTGCGCGGATGTCGCTCCGTTCGCAACGCCGATATGATCCGGCACGGAGAATCTGGCCCCGTCGAGGTAGTCACCTCGTTAGGAAGCAACCCGCAGCCAGTCGTACGTTGGCGCGGTGAGGAGTTAACGATGCAACCGGTCGAACACACTCCCCTGTCACGCCTGCATTTTTGGTAGGCAGAACTACATGTGGGAATGGTTAGACCCTGGCCTCAGCGTCGGTGGTCTCCTCGCCGGTGTCATGGTCGGGTTAACGGGCATGGGTGGCGCCGCTCTCGTCACGCCCATGCTTGTGCTGTTCTTCAACGTTCCCGCAGCGGCCGCGGTGAGTTCAGATGTGGTGGCTTCCGCAGTGATGAAGCCCGTCGGTGCATTCGTGCACATCCGGCATTCCACCGTGCACTGGGGCATTGTGGGCTGGCTATCGGCAGGTTCGATACCCGGCGTCTTGATCGGCACCCTGATTTTCGCCATCGTCTCTGACACAGAGGGAGTCGAGGACACCATCCGAGTGTGGATTGGTCTTGTGTTGATCCTGGCGCTCCTGGCCATGGTGGGACGAGCCTTCGTCTCGGCGCGCGCTACCCGGCTGCGTGGACCGGCACCCATGGAAGGCACCAATGCCGCGGTCAGGATCGCACCGACGATCATTTTGGGGTTCCTAGTCGGGCTCTTAGTCGGCACGACAAGTGTCGGATCCGGCTCGCTCATCGTCACCACCATGCTCCTGCTCTATCCGTTACTTCGCCCGAGCGTTCTCGTCGGCACTGATCTAACTCAAGCAGTGCCGATGCTGGTGGTGGGCGCAATCGCGCATGCGGGGATCGGTGGCGTGGACTGGGCGGTCA
>JAFMCH010000040.1 GCA_017857875.1 Actinomycetota bacterium
GGGGCGCCCGGCCCACGAGAAGTGCGCGACGTTCCAGGAGTTCCACACGCTGGTGATACGCACACCGCTCTGCGGGCTGGCCGCTTCGACGATCTGGCCGCCGCCGATATACATCGACGCATGATGGGCGCCATTTTTGAAGAAGAACAGCAGATCGCCTGGTTGTAAGTCATTGGCCGAGATTTGACGCACCTCGCGGGCCTGCACGTAGGAGTAAGCGGTGAGGCGGACACCGGCCTGAGCCCACGCCCACGCGGTGAGCTTGCTGCAGTCCCATGAGTTGGGGGGCTGAGCACCCGGGGGAGTGTTGACGTAAGGCTCGCCGACCTGGGCAAGGGCCGCAGCCACGGCAACGGCGGCACGGTCGGAACTTACGCCACCCCCGCCGGTGTAACCACCATTGCTCGAACCCGAGCCGCCGCTGCTGGAGCCTCCGCTGCTGGAAGAACCACTGCTGTTGGAAGCATTACTGCTGCTTTGTGACGCAGCGGCAGCCTCGGCGGCTGCGGCGCGCTGGGCGGCCTCGCGGCGCTTGCGTTCTTCTTCAAGGCGCTGGCGTTCCTCTTCTTTCAACTGCGCCAAATAGGCTTCAGTCTCAGCGATTTTCTCATCGAGGGCGTCTTTCTTACCCTCCATGTCGGCCAACACGATCTCAGCCTGGGCTTGCTGCTGGCTGAGTTCTGCGGTGGCCTGTGCGAGCTTGAGCCTAGCTACCTGGCTCTTGCGTAATGCTGCGTTTTGTCCATTGGCGATGATGTCGAGAACGATGGCTGAATCGAGAAATTCCTGCGGGTCGTCGGCCAAGAGTAGTTGTAGTGACGAATCAATGCCGCCGGATCGATATGTGGCGGCCGCGTATCTACCGATCGAACCCTGGGTCTCGGCTAGTTCACCCTTTGCTCGATCAACCTTGCCCTGGGTGCGTTCCATCTTTTCGGTTAACTGATCGAACTCGTACTGCGCCGTGAGCACCATCTCATTGGCGTAGGCCTGCTCTTGGGCGAGCACGTCTAGTTGAGCTTCGATCTCGCTGCTGCGCTCAGGGTTGGCGCTGGTGGCCGGAGCACCCAAGAGCGTGGCGCTGACAAGGGCGGCGGAAGCACCTAGGACGATGAGTCCTCGGGTCGTTCGGTTGCGGCCTGGCGACACTGATAGGTCCTTCCGAGCGGGAACAGAAACCAGCAAATAGTGGTGCCTCTGCCGATGGTGCCTAGTCAACATAACGGTCAGGTCACAAACAAGCAATTCTGGGACGCATTCTGGGGGAATCGGCCAGATAGAGCCGGCAGTGCCATAGTGGAGTGATGTCGTGTTTTTTCCAGCGCGTGGCGTGCGCGATTGCGCTTGTGGCTCTCACGGGGGCCGGCCTCGCGGCAGTCGCGGTTCCGGCCCATGCTGTGCCGGGCGGTCGGGTCATCATCGGCGACTCGGTCACGGGGATGAATCCGGCAGCGCTGCGAGCACGAGGCTTCACCGTCAACTACGCGGTCAGCCGCCAATTCAGTGCGCTGCCCAAAATCTTGCGGTCCTTTGGCAAGAGGTTGCCTCGCAACGTGGTGGTCCATCTGGGCACAAATGGCACAATTTCACTGTCTGAGTGCAAAGCGGCAGTCCGCAAAGCCAGCAGCAAGCGAACCGTGTTTTTTGTGACCGTGCGCGCCCCTGTCTCGTGGGAAAGCACCAACAACCGCACCCTGCGCACCTGCGATCGGTCATTTGAGGGCCCCCGAGTCCGCATCATCGACTGGCATCGACTGTCAGATAGGCGAGACGACTGGTTCTATCGAGATGGGTATCACCCGGTGGAGTCGACAGGCGGCGTTGCCTACGCAAGACTTGTCGATCGGGCCGTGGACCGAAACCGCCGGTAACCGGAGCGGTATCGTCAGAGGTTCGAGGGTTGATCGGCACCGCACGCTCACTGTGAGTCAGGAGTACCGCACATGACCGGCACGGCACCAGGCAACTCGACCTCGATGTTTGCCGACACCGCCATCTTGTCGGTTTCGATCGCCGAAGCCCCGATCGTGGTGACCTCAGCGGAGTTTGATGATGCACTGGCGAATACCTACGAGCGCCTTGATCTGCGCCCAGGCCTGCTGGAGGGTCTGGCCGGCATCGTTGAGCGCCGCTGGTGGCCGGAGGATGTCACATTTGCCGATGCTGCGGCCATGGCTGGCGCCAAAGCACTGGCCGACGCGGGCATCGATTCGTCTCAGGTCGGGCTGCTCATAGACACCTCGGTGTCTCGAGCAAATCTCGAACCCTCCGCCGCGGTCGACGTCCACCACCAATTGGCCCTGCCCACCTCGGCGCTGAACTTTGATTTGTCCAATGCCTGCCTAGGTTTCGTCAATGGCATGCAGTTGGCCGGTTTGATGATCGATTCGGGCCAGATCGACTACGCACTGATCGTGGATGGCGAAGGCAGTCGCCTACCGCAGGAGCGCACGATAGAGCGCCTCGCTGCGCCGGAGGCCACCGCGCAGGATGTATTCGACAACTTCGCCACCCTCACTCTCGGCTCCGGCGGTGCGGCCATGGTGTTGGGGCGGGCGAGCGATCACCCCTCGGGGCATAGATTTGTGGGCGGATCTGCGCGCGCTGCCACCCAGCACCATCAACTCTGCGTGGGAAATCTCGATCAAATGCGCACCGATTCCCGCGAGCTGCTCATTGCCGGAGTGCAACTGGCCGTTGATCTATGGACAGAGGCCAACGACACTTTCGATTGGTCAGATCTCGACCGTTACATCATGCATCAGGTCTCCAATGTGCATACCGCAGCGGTGTCAGAGGCGTTAAGTCTTGATGCTGATCGGGTACCCCTGACATTCCCGATGTACGGCAACATCGGACCCGCGTCGATTCCTTTCACGCTGGCGAAACAGCGTGATGAGTTGCGCGCTGGCGATCGCATAGCGTGCCTGGGCATTGGCTCGGGCTTGAACGCAATGATCATCGAAATCGCGTGGTAACAGATCTGTGAATTCGTGGTGAAAGCGGCGGTAAAGCCCCCTAGAGGCCTGCCCGGGCTACAACCGGAGTGGTCACGAATAGTGTCGGCAGGCGACCACGATTGGCACGTACTCGAACGCCCAGCTGCCGGCCATGCGGAATTGACAGTCATTGCGGTGCACGGAAATCCGACGTGGGCCTATCTGTGGCGCAACTTCCTGCGCCTCGCGCCCGAGTCATGGCGGGTAATTGCTATTGACCAACTGTCCATGGGCTATTCCGAACAAAGCGAACCTCGTCGGCTGGCCGAGCGAATTGATGACCTTGGTGCACTCACCGACGCCATGCAGGTGCGTGGACCGGTCATGACTGTCGCCCACGACTGGGGCGGTCCGGTATCTCTCGGCTGGGCCTTGGCGCATCCGGGCGATCTTCGCGGGGTCGTGTTGTTCAACACTGCGGTACATCAGCCGAAGGACGCCTCGGCACCGCGATTGATTCGGGCCGCGAGATGGGGCCCACTACACGACCTTGCTACTCGACGTTCATCGCTCTTCGTTCGCGGCACGTCGCTGCTGTCGAGATTCACATCGAGTGCACTGCCCCGAGATGTTGCGGCGGCCTACTTCGCTCCCTATGTCAGTGCTGACCGTCGGAAAGCCGTTGCTGACTTTGTGGCCGATATTCCTCTTGATGCCGGGCATCCCTCAGCCGCCACCCTTGACCGCATTGCTGACGAGGTAGGTGGCCTGCAGGTACCGGTGCTGCTGTCCTGGGGTGTGGATGACCCAGTATTTTCGGATGTGTATCTGCGCGATCTGATGGTGCGGCTGCCACACGCTGACGTGCACCGATATGAGAAGGCTGGACACCTCGTGACCGAGGACGCTCCAGGCGCCATTGCCGATGCGATCGCGTGGATGCAGGCGCAGGGGACCGATTCGGCGATTCAGGGGCGCCCCCGGGTCGAGGCAGATCCGACGACGACTGAAACGACCGACGGTCTGATGCGAGTGCAGCGCTCTGATTTGGATATTGCCCTAGTAGACATGGCTTCTCAGCGATCTGTCTCGTGGCACCTGCTCACCACTCGCGTGGAGGAGATTGCTGCTGGATTGGTGTGTGAAGGGGTTGCTCGGGGTGATCGAGTGGCGATGCTGATTCCGCCCGGCCCAGATCTGGTCGCCGCGATCTACGCCTGTTGGCGTCTGGGCGCGATCGTGGTGGTGGCCGACTCCGGCCTGGGGGTGGGGGGCATGCGACGCGCCATTAGAGGCGCGCATGTTGACCACGTGATCGCAATATCTGCGGGATTGGGTCTCGCGCGAACGCTGCGGATCTCGGGCCTTCGCGTGCTAGCTGGAGCCGCCTCAGTCACGGCGCGACGAGCTCTTGGTGCCGACACCACGCTGAGCCTGCTCGCCGCGGCGGGTCGACGAGCCATCGCCAACGGTGAATCGATCGAACCACCAGGCCCGACCGATCAAGCGCTGATCGCCTTCACATCCGGATCAACCGGACCGGCTAAGGGCGTGGTCTACACGCACGGACGACTCACATCGCTGTGTGCAGTCTTGTCGAGTACATACGACCTACAGCCGGGTCGAGATGGCCTCGTGGCAGCGTTCGCTCCATGGGCGGTGCTAGGGCCGGCGCTGGGGATTGGGTCAGCGATTCCCGACATGGACATCACCGACCCGAGCACGTTGACGATGGATTCTCTCTCTGCTGCGGCGAATGCCATTGGCGGAACCATCGCCTGGACTTCACCGACGGGACTGCGTGCATTGATCGACACGGCAAACGACACGACGCAGCGCCCCGATGAACTTCGGCAATTACTAGTGGCGGGGGCGCCGGTACCGTTGGGCACACTCAAGGCGGCCGCTGATGCGCTGCCAGACACGCGCATTACCACGCCCTACGGCATGACCGAAGCGCTTCCGCTCACCCAGGTAGATCTCGGCGAACTTATTGCAGCTCAACCGGAATCCGGTGTGCTTGTTGGCCAGCCGCTCGAGGGTGTTGACGTGCGCATTGCTCCGCTTACTCATGAAGGCATTGCCCTTGCGCCGGAATTATCCTCTGGTGTGACCGGGGAAATTGTGGTCAATGCTGACTGGATCATGGCGGGATACGACCGCCGTTGGGCTCAGCAGTTCAAGTCCCAGACAATCGATGGGGCCCACCGCACCGGCGATGTTGGACACCTCGATGCTCAGGGTCGTCTTTGGGTGGAGGGGCGTCTGGCACACGTCATTACGACTTCCCATGGCCCGTTGACTCCCGTTGCGATCGAGACAATAGCCGCCGAAGTAGCCGGCACGGCACTGTCGGCCTGCGTGGGCGTGGGGCCGGCGGGTCGGCAGGTGGTTGTGGTCGTAATTCCCGACGGGAAACGTTCGATGCGAGTTGCCGACGTTGACCTCACCATGACTGTGCGCACCGCCGTGCGCGAGTCGACCGGTGTGGAGATCGCGGCGGTGCTGCTTGTGCCGGAGTTGCCGGTCGACGTGCGACATCGATCGAAGATCAATCGTGCGCGCGTGGCTCGTCGCGCTGCGGAGCTTCTGGCCGGGTCGGCAGATCGCGGCGCAAACTCATGAGGGACTCGGCATCATGAAGGTCTTGGTCACTGGCGCATCGGGTGTGGTCGGTGGCGCTGCGGTGCGTGCGCTGATCGACGGTGGCCACACGGTGTCGACTCTCCAGCGCGGCCCACTTCCGGAGTCACTTCTTGCGCGCGGCGTTACTGGGCATATGGGCAGCATCACCGATGCCTCGGCAGTCGAGAATGCTGTTGCTGGTGTCGATGCCGTTGTGCACGCTGCCGCTCGTGTTGAAGTGATCGGCCCGTGGTCGGAGTTTACGTCAATCAACGTGCGGGGCACGCAGATAGTGTTTGAAGCCGCGCAAAGAGCGGGAGCCTCCAGGTTTGTCTACGTCTCGAGTCCCTCGGTCGCCCATGCTGGTTCGGCGCTCGTGGGCGCCATCGCAACCCCAGCCGATCCCGAGCATGCTCGCAGTTACTATTCCCGCAGCAAGGCACAGGCGGAGCAGTGGGTATTGGCCCAAAACGCAGGCGATATGTCGACGGTCGCGATCAGGCCGCACCTGGTGTGGGGCCCGGGCGATACTCAATTAACCACTCGGATTGTGCAACGAGCCCGAGCGGGCAGACTGGTCATTATTGGTTCAGGAGCGGCACTTATCGATACGACCTACGTCGACAACGCGGGCAGCGCGATCGCAGCCTCGGTGGAGCGATGTACTGATGAGACGGTACGCGGCAAAGCATTCATAGTGTCGAATGGTGAACCCCGCACGGTGGCGGAGATGGTGACTCGGATCGCCTACGCCGCGGGAGCTGCGGGTCCTCGCCGCTCGATTCCGTATCCCGTAGCTCGCGCGGGGGCTCACGTGGTGGTTGCTGCGTGGGAACGCACTCGACGTCAGGGGGAGCCCCCCATTACTCCTTTTGTGGCCGAGCAACTCGCCACGGCACACTGGTTTGATCTGGCCCCGACATGCGCCGCCCTTGACTGGACACCTGCGGTGAGTATCGATGAGGGCTTTGAGCGCCTAGCGCGGTGGTATGGCGGCTTCGGGGTTAACCTGTAAGGGTGACCTGAGTCGCTGCCGCAGCCGCTTTTGGCGCCCTCGCCGGCTCGTTGTCGGCGTTTTCCCATGCGGTGGGCGGGGGAACGCTCTCCGTGTTCCATCTGGCGGCTATTTCGATCGTTTCGGCGGGCGTCTTCGCCTTGCTGCACCGGTGGATGCGCGCACCTGTCGTGCTTGTCTCAGCGCTCCTGGGGCTCCAACTCTGCGCGCATGTGTGGCTGGAGATGGTTCATCCCCACGCGCATATGGCGGCCTCGAATGCGGCTGGTCACGCAGACGGTGTCAACGGTGCCATCGCGCACGAACTCACCCCAGGCATGATGATGATGTGGGCGCATTTTGCCGCGGTGACGGCCGGAGTAGCGCTCTACAGCGTCGCTCGACCATTGATGAATCTAGTTGCCTATGTCGTTGCCCGGCTCCGATCGCCGCGGCCGGTGCCGGTGGCCATGCGACTCGTCCCCGCTCCAGTCTTTGTCGGAGGCCTGCCTCAGTCTTTGCGTGGTCTCACTTACTCCACACCTAGGCGAGGTCCACCTGTTCTTGCGTGATTCACACCTTCTCGCCAGCAACAGCTGGCATGTCGAATGACGTAAGGACAATTCAATGCTTACTGTGCTTGCGCGCACGCGTGCGCGAATACCTGTGATCGCTGCAGTACTCATGGCCGGGGCGCTCACGTTGGCAGCTTGCGGTTCAAATTCCGACTCCGTGGCTACCGATGACACAGCCTCGGGTAGTACGGCCACTGTCATGGTGACCGATGCCTGGATTCGCACCACCGATGGCACGATGACCGGCATTTTCGGTGTCATCAGCAACACAACCGATGAAGACATCACCATCAATTCGGCCAGTAACACGGCTAGCAGCATGACCGAACTGCATGAAATGGCCATGGTTGATGGTGAGATGGTGATGCAAGAAAAGGCTGGCGGCGTAGTGCTACCCGCAGGTCAGCAGGTGGTGTTGGAGCCTGGCGCTGATCACATAATGGCGATGGGGCTCCTGGCCCCCGTCGTTGCCGGCGAAGAGGTCGAGGTGACCTTGACTCTCAGCAACGGCGAGACGGTCTCGTTTAAGGCCATCGGCAAGGAGTCGGCCGCGGGTGATGAGGACTATCACAGCGACGACAAGAGCAGCGACGACATGATGAATCATGGTGACATGTCGTGAGCCTCACTCGGCGTCAGTTACTCGGTGGTGCGGCGGTCGGTTTGGGGGGAGCTGTCGTAGGTGTAGGTGCAGGAGCGGCGGTCGCGTCGAGTGCGGAAGATGCACCTGACTCCACGACCTATGGTCAGCAGACTGTGCCCTTTTTCGGTGCGCACCAATCAGGTATTCAGACGCCGGCCCAGGCGTACGCGGTCTTTTCCGCGTACGACCTGGGCGCTGAAGCTGATCTCGCCTCAGTGGCGCGCATGATGCGTCTTCTGAGCGACGATGCTGCTCGCCTCACTCAGGGCGTGCCGGCTTTGGCCGACCTCGATGAAGAGTTGGCGCTTTCGCCATCACGTCTCACCGTGACGTTTGGTTTCGGTCCGCGTTTTTTCGACATTATCAACCGTCCCGAGCAGCGCCCATCCTCCTGTGCGCAGCTACCATCCTTTTCTATTGATGCCCTGCAGGATAAATGGAGTGGAGGCGATCTGCTCATTCAGATTTGCGGAGACGACGCAATGGCGGTCTCCCATGCCCGGCGAATGCTTTGGAAAGATACGCGAGCGTTCGCCATCAAACGTTGGCAGCAAAACGGATTCCTTGACGCGCGCGGTTCACAGCAACCGGGGGCAACCCCGCGCAATCTCATGGGTCAGGTGGATGGAACGACCAATCCGCGCACGGATGATGATTTTGACGTAACGGTGTGGAATCAAGATCCCCCATCGTGGTTCGTGGGCGGCACGATGCTAGCGATCCGTAGAATCGCCATGAATCTTGAAACCTGGGATGCAGTGTCGCGAGCTGATCGCGAGAACTCGATCGGGCGAAGGCTGGCTAACGGTTCGCCACTGACTGGCCGAGATGAGTTTGATGCACTCGACTTATCAGCGGTGGACGACCGAGGGCTGCCGGTCATTTCCGACTTTGCCCACGTGCGCCGGGCACACACCGGCCCGCAGGCGCCTTTCTTGCGGAGGGGATATAACTACGATCTCGGTACCACGGCCGGTGGAGTTACTGATGCCGGCCATGTTTTCACCGCCTACGCGGCCAACCTGGACACGCAGTTCATTCCGGTGCAACAAACATTGGCAGATCAAGACCTGCTCAATGTCTGGACGA
Organism: Actinomycetota bacterium; assembly: GCA_017857875.1. GTDB lineage: Bacteria > Actinomycetota > Actinomycetes > S36-B12 > S36-B12 > M55B157. The sequence goes on from JAFMCH010000040.1 coordinate 8,866, forward strand.
CGCCTATCGGCTCTGCCGTATTCGCTCTACCGCCAGGTGCGTCAGCGGGGGGATGGGTCGGCGAAGGATTGTTGGGCTAGGTCTCCATTGCCCGATGGGTATGTGACAAAGTGTGGCCATGGCACATGCATCGGGTGAACTGCCCATCCATCTGAATAATCATCATCTCAATACCCTCTCGGTGATCTTTGCTCATCCGGTGAGCCACAACGTGCGTTGGCACGACGCCCTGTCATTGATGGAGGCTGCAGGTGAGGTTGAGGAACGACATGACGGTCGTTTCAAAGTCACTATCGGCGAAGAGACGGAGATCCTTGATCGGCCCAAGGACAAAGACATCGGCACGGAGATGGTTGTTGACCTCAGACGCATGTTTGCCAACGCCGGCTTTGATCCGCGACCCAAAGGCCAGGAGATCTGATGACCGACGATGTAGCCGGCCATATCGATCTCAGCGGGCGCATTGCGATTGCGGCGATCGACTTTCATAAGGCGCGCGTGTTCGCCATTGATTCCCCCGACCACTCAAAGCCCGAGGTCGTGGTGGCGCAAGATCCGCGCGGTCTCTACCACAACGTGTATCACCGGCGCGGCAACCCAGATGGCACCTACGAAGCCGACAGTGACGTGTACTGGCGTGATCTCATCGAGGCCCTTAAGCCTGCCGCAGGTGTGCTCATTCTCGGGCACGGCAAAGGGAAAGCCAATGCCAGCCACCATTTCGTTACCTATGCCGAAAAACACGACACTGAATTTGCAACGCGCATTCTCGGCGAAATGCGCGCGGACATCGACGATCTCACCGATGAACAACTGCTGCGACTGGGCCAGCACTACGCCGGCATTGACCCGCTACGCGATCACGCTGATTCGCGCCGCGGCGCGCTCTAACTGATTTACCCGCCGGCCGTCTGCGTTAACCGACGTGGGCTGCCGGTGAATCGTTGGCGGCCATGTCCCTCTTGGTCATGGTCACCAACGTGATCCATAGGACGCCGGCGAACGCCAGAATGCCGGTGCCCCAGATGAATCCGGTGGAGAATCCAGCCACGAGTGCATCGGGGCTGGGCCCGGGCAGGTTGTTGTCGATGATGAATGCCGCCGTGGTGGACGCAGCCACGGTATTGAGAAACGCCACGCCAATTGATCCACCGATTTGCTGGCTCGTGTTCAATACAGCCGAGGCCACGCCCGCATCGTGGTCGCCAACGGCGTAAAGCGCTGTCGCTGAAAGTGGCACGAAGATCAGACCCATGCCGAGGCTGAGAATAATCATGGACGGCAAAATATCTGTGGTGTAACCGCTATTGGGCGTGATGCGAATGAGCAGTCCCATGCCGATCACCGCGAGAACAAAACCCACACCAGTCACATAGCGCGGCCCGAAACGGGGGAGAAGTTGGCTTGATAACCCGGCGCTGATAATGACACCTGCGGAGAAGGGAAGGAACAACAAACCCGACTGCAGCGGGGTGTAGTTGAGCACGCCCTGAAAGTAGAAACTAAGGAACAGGAACATGGCAAAGAGCCCCACTCCGACGAAAAACGACGCCAGGTAGGCGCCGCCTCGGTTGCGGTTGAGCAAGATCTTGACCGGCAGAAGAGGATGGCTCGTGCGTGTTTCAATGACCATGAACACCGCGAGGAGAACAACGCCGAGAGCCATGAAGACCAACGTTGATGTGCCGTTCCAGCCCTGGCTTTCGGCCTGGGTGATGCCATAGACCAGTGACACGAGGCCAAGGGTTGCCGTGACGGCACCGGGAATGTCGTATTTGGTGTCGCCGGTTGCACGCGACTCGCGCACGTAAGGGATCGCCAGGAACACAGCGGCGATGGCGATTGGCACGTTGACCAACAGCGTCCAGTGCCAGGAGGCGTACTCGGTCAAGATGCCGCCCATCACCAGACCGATGGCGGCGCCCCCGCCGGCCAGGGCACCGTAGACAGCAAAGGCTCGAGCCCGTTCCTTGGATTCGGTGAAGGTGACGCTGATCAATGACAGAGCCGCAGGAGCAAGCAAGGCGGCAAATAATCCTTGCAGGCCGCGTGCGGTGTAGAGCATCCAAGCACTGGTGGACAGGCCACCGAAAGCAGATGCGATCGCGAAGCCTATGAGGCCAACCATGAGCATGCGCTTCCGCCCGGCATAGTCTGCGATGCGGCCACCCAGCAGCAGTAGGCCACCAAAGGCCAGCGTGTACGCCGTCACCACCCATTGACGATCCGCGTCGGAGATCCCGAGGTCCACCTGAATGGATGGCAGAGCGATATTGACGATTGAGGCGTCGAGCACGACCATCAACTGTGCGATTGCGATGACGACCAGAGCCTTCCAGCGCAGTGGATCAGGCGTCGTGCGGATTTGGGTGGGTTCAGGGGCGGTCATCGGAATCCTTTGGTGATCAAAACGGCGCACGGCAGACCGGAAACTGCCAGCCGCCCGGCGTGCAGAGTAGCACCGAGGGGGAGTGGTGACGGCGGCCGCGTAGAGACCACTAGGTTGACGGCGTGAATCTGTGGGTGCGCGTCGCACCGGCTGTCTTTGTCGTCGTGTGGAGCACCGGGTTCATTGGTGCGCGATACGGTCTGCCATACGCGGCACCGCTGACGCTCTTAGCCTTGCGGATGGCCCTCGCCGCAGTTGTCCTAGCAGCTCTTTTTGCTATCTTGCGCGCACCCAAACTGACTGTGCGCCAGCAGTTTTCACGTTCGGCAGTCATTGGGATTCTGCTACACGCGGTCTATTTAGGCGGTGCCTTTGTCGCCATTGATCTCGGTTTGCCGCTCAGCGTTACTGCCTTGATTGTGTGCCTCCAGCCGCTGCTCGTTGCAGTGTTGGCAGGCCCATTCCTAGGCGAGAAGGTCCGGCTTCGACAGTGGTTAGGCTTCGGGCTTGGTTTTGCCGGTGCAGCGGTTGTGTTAGCGCCAGGAATAGGCAACGGGAGCATGTCAATCGCCGCCGCTGGCGCAGCGGTAGCGGCTTTGGCCGGTTCGACGTTTGCAACATTGCTGCAGAAAAGATGGGGAGCGGGGATTCCACCGCTCTCTGGCACGTTGGTGCAGTACATCGCGGCGGCTGGGGTCTTGTTCGTAGTAGCCGCTTTGACCGAGCCGCTCACGGTCGAGTGGTCTCTGAGTTTTGCGGCGGTGCTCGCTTACATGGTCCTTGTGCTTTCGGTGGCTGCGATCTTGTTGATGTTCTGGCTGCTGCGTCGCGGCAGTGCATCGGGTTTCTCGAGTCTGTACTTTCTGGTACCTCCGGTGACCCTGCTTGAAGCGGCCCTGTTATTCGGCGAGCGGTTGCCCGCAACTGCTCTGGCTGGGTTTGCAGTCGCCACACTCGGCGTCGCTTTGGTGCGGGCCCCTCGTCACGTGGCCGAAACTAGCTAGCCGCAGACAATCCCACCCGGTACCGATATCGGATGTCCATCGCGTCGTAACCGGGTACTGCTGGGGCTGTGACCTTAATGGTGATGCTCACGGGCGCCGCGGCCTGCACGGTGAGGCTGATGGAGCCATCCGCGCGACGGGTGATGATGCAATACCGGAAGTCACCACGCGGGGTGATCCGCAAGCTGGAAACGATAGGACGACAGGTGACCTTTACGCGAGCTATCTGGTCGGCATTGGTAGGCACAGGCCCCGGATAAAGATCCGTCGTCCCTTGTGGTGAGATCACCGCCGGAGGCTTGATCAAGGGACGTTGAGCCGCGGTAGGTGGGGCGGGTTTTGTTACTGTGATCGTGGCACGGGCGCGATTATTCCCAGGATTCGGATCAGGCTGTGAACTACTGCCGCGTATCTGGTTAGTGACAATGCCGCGCACGTCCTGGCCGATACGGGCACGGATGACGAACTGTGTGGACTCCCCTGCGTCCAGGGCAGTTTCGGCGCTGCAGACGATCTCGTCGATCTCTTCTGCGCATCGAGGATCCGAACGTTTAGGAAGCCAGGTGAGACCTGCCGGAAGGGCATCTCGCACCTGAGCATCAGGTGCACCACCAGGTCCCCTGTTGAACAAACGCACCCGGTAGGTCACAACATCACCGGCGGCGACCATAGTTTGGGTTGCGCACTTTGAGATCGCGATATCAGCTGGTCGTTGCAAGACTGCGGCTGTCGATGACACGCTATTTGTTCGATCGACATCTTCGATGGTCCCGGCAACCTGGGCTAGGGAATTCGCCTGCGTTCCTTGGCCCTGCGTCTTCGTGTCCATGGTAATGATCGGCAAACTCTCGCCAAAGGCGAGACTCGACGGTGTCGTGCACACGACTCGCTCGCGTGCGGCAACACATGTCCAACCTTCACCGGAAACGCTATCGGGCAACGGATTTAAGTTACCGGCCTGACGGATGGTAACGCGAATCGGCCCGGGTTCATTGGCTGGGCCGTTATTGCGTACCGACACCTGCGTACGTCAAGTGTCACCTGACTCAAGAAGGTTAGGCCCAAAGTGCGCGACGTCGAGATCGACGACTTCACGTACCTGAACAGTGCTCGTCGCTGTCGCTGGATCGCCTGGTGAGTCAGAGGTAGCGGTCACGGTGTTCGTGATGTCACCTTGAGCATCTGGGTTCACGGTTGCCTTGATCGAGATCGGCGGAAGTGTGGCGCCTGCCGGGAGCTCCATGTCGCTGCGACAGGTGTAGATCCGCTGGGCAAGGGAACACTGCCAAGTGTCACCGACGGCGACGAGCGGCGTGACCCCGGCCGGGATTTCATCCACTACGGTGACGCCGACGGCATCGGATGGTCCGTCATTTCCGACGACGATGTCGTAGATCAAACCAGTGCCATTGGCGACAATTGCATCCCGGTCAAGTCCGCGCACGGTTTTCGTTACCGTGAGCGAAGACGCGGAGATTGAGTGGTGCCCCCGGCAGGATTCGAACCTGCGCGCATGGCTCCGGAGGCCACTGCTCTATCCCCTGAGCTACGGGGGCTCGGGACCACGCAGACTAGCAGCCGAGGTGATGCTAGGAAGAAAACCACTTCGGCGGACCGGCGAGCAGGGCGGCGCCAAATGCGCCGGCTGCGGCGCCCACCCCGGTGGAGAATGTGCCTAAAAAGAATGGAACAAACAGTCCGACGACTAAGCCGATGACGCCGAACAAAGCGGCGCACACAACGGCAAAACCGAGGCGGCCGCCGGCAGATTTGGCCACCTCAGCATCGTTTTTGCGTGAGACCGCCGAGGATGGCTGGGCTTTGGAGGTGTCGCCCGTGGTGGCATTCACCTCAGCGAGCAGGCGTTCAATGTCATCACTCATGCCACCATCCTGCGCACGAGTCGTCGCAAAACACAACCGCAAAGTGACATAGTTACGGCCCCGGCGGAACTCCGCCGGGGCCGTAACTGGTGCTGAGGGGTACGTCAGATCATGCGGACGTTGTCAGCCTGCGGGCCTTTGGGGCCCTGAACGATGTCAAACTCAACAGCCTGATTCTCGTCGAGCGAGCGGTAGCCGTCGGCCTGAATTGCGGTGAAGTGCACGAAAACATCGGCACCTCCGTCAGCCTGAGCAATGAAGCCGAAGCCTTTTTCTGCGTTGAACCACTTCACAGTTCCCTGTGCCATGCTGGGTAACTCCTTGCGATGAATCCACTTAAGGGGATTGCGTCGGACGCCGGACTTGCTGCCCGGCGGGCTGATGGTGCGAGCCGACGTCCTGACGAACGGTGGATCTAGTGCAGCACAGCCAACACGACCGTAGCACGATCAGCTAGATCATGGGGCGGGGGTGAGGAGTTGTGGGTGGATTGCACCCGAGCAGTACGCTCAGGAGTCGTGACCCCGGAGTTGCTAGGCCAAGCCGTGTGTGCGGCCATTGCAGACGTCGTGGCCGCCGGGAATATCAACGTTCCGGTGCCAGATGACGTCGTTATTGACCGGCCGAAGGTTCGTGAACACGGTGATTACGCGACGCCGGTTGCACTCACACTGGCCAAAACCGCCGGAGTGTCACCTCGCACGATTGCCGAGGCACTTGCTCAGAGGCTCCGGTTGGTTCCGGGGGTAATCGAGGTGGAGGTCGCCGGACCAGGGTTTTTGAACTTTCGGCTGTCGGCGGCTACTCAGGGTGAACTGGCCGGGCAGATTGTCGAGAGTGGATCGCGCTACGGGCATGGGCAATCACTCACGGGGCTGCGTATTAACGTCGAGTTCATTTCGGCCAATCCCACGGGCCCTTTGCACCTAGGCCACACCCGCTGGGCGGCCGTCGGGGACGCTATTGCGCGGGTTCTCACAGCCGCGGGAGCCACCTGCGCTCGAGAGTTCTATGTCAATGACCGTGGTGTGCAGATGGATCGCTTTGGCGCCTCGGTTATGGCGGCAGCCCATGGCAAGCCCGCACCTGAGGATGGCTATCACGGGGCTTACATCGTTGATCTTGCGGCCAACATCGTGGCCGAAATGCCCGGCATTCGAGATGTGCCCAGTGATGAGCAGTTGATCGCCTTTCGCGAGGCGGCCTATGAGCGGCAGTTGGCCCAGCAGCAGCGGGTGCTAGAGCTTTTCGGCACGCACTTTGATGTCTGGGCCTCTGAGCGAGCCTTGCACGACTCCGGCGCCGTCCCGCGGGCGCTGCAGACATTGCGGGAGCAGGGTCACGTTTACGACCTCGATGGAGCGGTGTGGCTGCGAACCAGTGCTTTTGGTGATGATAAGGACCGAGTGTTGGTCAAGGCCAATGGTGAGTTGACCTATTTCGCCTCTGATACGGCCTACTACTTGGATAAGCGAAATCGGGGGTTCGATCGGGTGATCTACCTATTGGGCGCTGATCATCACGGTTACGTCAACAGGCTCCGCGCGGTGGCTGCCTGCGCAGGAGACACCCCTGCAGATTCTGTTGAAGTTCTGATCGGTCAGTTGGTCAAGATGATGAAGTCGGGGGAGGAAGTTCGTCTGAGCAAGCGCGCTGGCAACATCATCACGCTGGAAGATCTTGTTGACGAGGTTGGCGTTGATGCGGCCCGCTACTCCCTCATCCGCTACCCGGTCGATTCACCGTTGACCCTTGATCTGGATGCCCTGGTGCAGCGCACCAACGACAATCCGGTCTACTACGTGCAATACGCCCACGCGCGAATCTGTTCGGTGCTGCGAAATGCCGAGGGTTTGGCGATTAATTGGCCAGGCCAGGGCTATGACGCCGCCTTGCTGACCGATGAACGCGAAGGTGAACTACTGCGGGCCCTGGCGGAGTTTCCGGCCGTGGTGGCCACGGCGGCTGAACTGCGCGAACCCCACCGGATCCCCCGCTATCTTGAACAACTCGCCACGGCGTATCACCGGTTCTATGACGGATGTCGAGTTTTGCCTCGCACCGATGAGGCATTGACTGGGGAACACATCGCCAGATTGTGGTTATGCGCTGCTACCCGTCAGGTGCTCGCCAATGGTCTGGAGCTGTGCGGCGTGAGTGCGCCGGAGCGTATGTAGGTCGCCTCCTGACAACAAGCACCTCACGCGCCCCGCGCCCCTTGCCCCATGACCAAGCCCACTACCCTCAAGTCATGCGCGCGCACCCTGCTGGCCCTCGCCACGGCGACGTCTTGACCCCGCATGCGCTGCCCTACCGACCACAGGGCGGCGATCGCGATCTTGACGCCTCGATTTGGCCGATCACCGCGTCGCGTACGCCCAGCGGTGAGATTGAGATCGGCGGCTGCCGGGTGTCAGATCTGGTAGCTGAATTCGGATCGCCGCTGTTTGTTATTGATGAACGAGATTTCCGGTCTCGTGCCGCAGCGTTTAAGGCTGCCTATGACGTACCCGAGATGCCCGCCGACGTGTACTACGCCGCTAAGGCCTTCCTCGCCACGACGATTGCGCGTTGGGTTGACGAGGAGGGTCTGGGCATTGATGTCAGTACCGGTGGCGAGATGCTCGTCGCGCTGCAGGCCGGGGTAGACCCACAACGCATACTTTTTCATGGCAACAACAAGTCGGTTTCCGAAATCGACCGCGCCGTAAGCGTGGGCATCGGGCGCATCGTGGTCGATTCGTTGACCGAAATTGACCGCGTGTCCGTGGCAGCTGTCGCACACGGCCGCGACGTCGAGGTACTCGTGCGCGTGACCGTGGGTGTAGAGGCACACACCCACGAGTACATCGCAACAGCTCACGAGGATCAGAAATTTGGCCTATCACTCGCCGGCGGAGCGGCGAACACCGCGATCGAGCGTGTTCTTGCCGCTCCGGGGCTACGCCTTAAAGGCCTGCATTCGCATATCGGCTCCCAAATTTTCGACGCCGCCGGGTTTGAGGTTGCGGCCGCGCGCGTTGTCGGGCTGGCGGCGCACATCCGATCCGAGCATCAGATCGTGGTTGATGAGTTGAATCTTGGTGGCGGCATGGGTATTGCTTATGTGCCCAATGATGATCCGCTCGACGTGAAAGACATGGCCACTTCGATCCGCGACATTGTTCGAGACGCCTGCTCCCGCGTTGATCTACCGATTCCTCGGCTCGCCTTTGAACCAGGTCGAGCCATCGTTGGGCCCAGTGGCATCACGGTTTATGAGGTGGGCACCGTCAAGGATGTCGCCCTCGGACATGATCAGGAGCGTCAGTATGTTTCCGTTGATGGAGGCATGAGCGACAATATTCGGACGGCTCTATACGACGCTGACTACACGGTGGTCCCGGCGACACGTGCTTCGAGCGCTGAATCAGTCATTAGTCGTGTCGTTGGAAAGCACTGCGAGAGTGGAGATATTGTTGTGCGGGACGCCTGGTTGCCCGCTGATCTCCACCCTGGTGATCTGCTAGCGGTTGCGGCCACCGGTGCCTATTGCCGGTCAATGGCTTCGCAGTACAACTACCTGCCACGTCCGGGTGTGGTGGCGGTGCAGAACGGAAATGCTTCGGTGGTGTTGCGGCGCGAGTCTGACGACGACCTGATTCGACTGGATCCCGGCGCGCAGCGTTCGTCGGAACAAATATGGATGGCCGCTGCCAACGAGGGAGGCGCGAGATGACCACCGAAATCACCATCGCTCTATTGGGAGGTGGCACCGTTGGCCAGCAGGTCGCGCAGCAATTGGCGAGTCATGCGCATGACTTCGCCGCGCGAGTAGGAGCTCCCTTGCGGCTTACCGCGGTTGCCGTTCGGGACTTAGCCAAAGAGCGTCCGGGAATCGACCCGCATCTGCTCACGACCGATACCGCTGCGGTGGCGGCCAGCGGTGCCGACATCATCGTCGAGGTGATGGGTGGGATCGAGCCGGCCCGTGAGCTCATCATCAGTGCTATGCGGTCGGGGTCGAGTGTTGTCACCGCGAACAAGGCGTTGTTGGCCGCGGAGGGAGCAGTGCTTTACGCAACCGCTGCCGAGTGCGGCGTTGACCTGTATTTCGAAGCCGCTGTCGCCGGGGCGATTCCGTTGATTCGCCCGCTCCGCGAGTCACTCGCTGGCGATCGCGTGAGCAAGGTGCTTGGAATTGTCAACGGCACCACCAATTTCATTTTGTCGCAGATGGATGAGTCGGGCGCTAACTACGCCGACGCTCTCGCGCAAGCCCAAGAGTTGGGCTACGCAGAGGCTGACCCGACAGCAGACGTCGGCGGTCACGATGCTGCGGCCAAAGCTGCAATCTTGGCTGAACTCGCCTTTCACACTCGTGTGACCATCGACCAGGTGGACTGTGAAGGCATCGAAGCTGTCACCGCGGCCGATGTCCTCGCCGCTCGTGAGATGGGCTTTGTGGTGAAGTTGTTGGCTGTTGCCGAGCGTGCCCACGGTTCCGCGGGGGAGCCCGGAGTCATTGTGCGCGTGCATCCGGCGATGGTTCCGCGCGACCATCCCCTCGCCAGCGTTCGTGACGCATTCAACGCGGTATTCATTGAAGCGGATGCTGCCGGCGAGATCATGCTTTATGGGCGGGGCGCTGGCGGTGAACCCACGGCTAGCGCGGTCCTCGGCGATGTGATCTCGGCAGGTCGTAATCGCTTCGGCGGAAGTCGCGGACCGGGGGAGTCGATTTATGCCCGGTTGCCCGTCCTTGCGAGCTCGCTGGCTCTGACGCGCTACTACGTCAACATGGAGGTGGCCGATCGACCAGGCGTTCTGGCCGCGATTGCCTCGGCCTTCGCTGATGAAGGTGTCAGCATTCAGGTGGTGCGCCAAGATGGTCATGGAGATGATGCTGGCCTAATAGTGCGCACCCACCTTGCTACCGAGGGCGCATTGCGCAAGACCGTCGAGCGGCTTCGAGAGTTGGAATTTGTGAAAGGGAT
>JAFMCH010000041.1 GCA_017857875.1 Actinomycetota bacterium
GAGACGAGGATCGCAAGCAACGCGTCGGTTATCTACTCGACCTTGTCGGGCTTGCGGGCCTGGCTGATGCGCGACCGATGGAACTATCCGGTGGGCAACAGCAACGAGTCGCACTTGCGCGAGCCTTGGCCCCCGAACCCGACGTGGTGCTTCTCGACGAGCCGTTTACCGCCCTAGATGCGAACCTTCGCGGGCGCCTGCGTGCCGAGGTGCGCGAGGTACTCGCTCATGTCGGCACAACCGCCGTGCTAGTGACACATGATCAAGAAGAAGCATTGTCCACCGCGGATGCCGTGGCCGTGATGCGCGACGGTCAGGTCGTGCAGGTGGCCGCACCGCGTGACCTCTACCTGGCTCCTGCTGATCTCTCTGTCGCTCGATTTGTGGGCGATGTTGTCGAACTAGCCGTGCTAGCCGAGGCCCCCGGCAATCAGGTCAACACGTCAATTGGGTGGCTCCGCACCGACCCCGATACACGCGCGTCACTCAATGGCACCGACGTCGTCGTGATTCGCCCTGAGCAACTCACGTTGACTGATCCCACCGGAGATGACACCGCAGCCTTGGTCATTGCGCGGGAATTTCACGGACACGACTCCATGATCACTCTCGAATTGGAGGGTGGGGCGACCCTTCCGATTCGGGTGGCCGGTGCGCAGACGCCAGAAACAGGAACGAAGGTCGGCGTGCGGGTCGACGGAGACGCGCGCCGATTCCGCTAACCGTCAAGGCTGGGCGCGGTCAATCGGAACATGCGCACCTCGCGGTCATTGATCCGTGCGCGATAGGCGGCAAACCCGACATACGCTTCAGTTGCCCGGTGCCACAGGGCATCGCGCTCTTGCGGGTCAGTAATCGGAACGGCGACAGCCTGTGCGCGGTTATTGAGCCACGCGACCGAACACTCGGGGTGGGCCGCAAGATTGAACACCCAGGCAGGGCTCTTCGCTTGGGCATAATTGGTGCCCAGTACGGCGATATCTTCTGACTGCTCCCCGGCCAACGGAATCCCAGCAACGGGCATCGTGCGCGGTAGCCCCGATTTCGCACCGATCGACGTCACCATGATGATCGGCAGTCCGGTCACAACCCAGGGAATGGTGTAGCGGCCCTTGCTCCATCGATGCAGCGGCCGATCAATTCGATACAGGGTCCGCTGAAACACCCAAGCCCCCGTTTTGGTTTGCGCTGCCCGCTGCATCGTTCGCTGGACTGCGTTGGCTGATGCTGGATAGAAGCCGAGTTCTGCTCGCAAGCCCACGGACCAACCCCTTTCTTGACACCAGACACATTCCCTCATGGACCGCCCGTCGCGCGCCACGCTCCGATCACCGTAGACCAAGCCCGCAAGGGTGGGGGGCGACAAGGGTCGTGCTCGACACATAGACTTCCCCCGTGGCCCGAGGCGATGGCAGGCTGACCCACGACCTAGACCCGAAAGATCGCGCTCCCCAGGATGCGTGTGGCGTGTTCGGAGTATGGGCGCCGGGCGAAGAGGTGGCCAAACTCGCCTACTTCGGCCTCTATGCACTCCAGCATCGCGGTCAGGAATCGGCCGGCATTGCGGTCAGCGATGGCAACCACATCGTGGTCTACAAAGACATGGGTCTCGTGTCGCAGGTGTTCACCGAGGCGAGCCTCGAAGCACTCCGCGGGTTCGTCGCTATCGGCCACACCCGGTACTCCACTACGGGAGCCAGTTGCTGGGAAAACGCCCAGCCGACCTTTCGAGCCACCGCCACCGGACACCTCGCACTCGGCCACAACGGAAACCTCACAAACACCTCTGCCCTGTTCGAACGCGTTGCAGCACTTGAGGAATCGAGTGGTGAACTCCCCTTAGGTAGTCAACTTAACCGCGCCACGTCTGACACTGACCTCATCGCCGCGCTTTTGGCCGCGCATCCAGACCTGTCCATGGAGGCTGCCGCCATCCAAGAATTACCCACGCTGACCGGCGCCTACTCGCTGGTGTTTATGGACGACACCACCTTGTATGGGGCGCGAGACCCGCACGGAATCCGGCCCCTTGTTCTCGGCCGTCTCGAGCGCGGCTGGGTCATCGCTAGTGAAACGGCCGCCTTGGACATCGTTGGCGCGGCATTCGTTCGCGAGATCGAACCCGGTGAACTCGTGGCGATCGACGAGCACGGCCTTCGCTCCCATCGATTCGCCCCCGCAACGCCTAAGGGTTGCCTGTTCGAATACGTCTACCTTGCTCGGCCTGACACCTCTATCGCCGGGCGCAGCGTCCAGCAGTCGCGCGTTGACATTGGTCGACGCCTCGCCAACGAGTATCCAGCCGATGCTGACCTAGTCATCCCCGTGCCCGAATCTGGTCGCTACGCGGCCATCGGGTACGCAGCGGAGTCAGGTATTCCTTTCGCTGAAGGGCTCGTCAAGAATGCCTACGTCGGCCGCACGTTCATCCAGCCCTCTCAAACCATTCGTCAGTTAGGGATCCGACTCAAACTCAACCCGCTGCGCGAAGTCATCGCAGACCAGCGCTTAGTAGTCGTCGATGACTCAATCGTTCGCGGAAACACCCAGCGAGCACTTGTGCGAATGCTGCGCGAGGCAGGCGCCCGGGAGGTGCATGTTCGCATTTCCTCTCCTCCGGTGAAGTGGCCTTGCTTTTACGGCATCGACTTCGCTTCTCGCGCTGAGTTGATCGCCAATGGGCTCAGCGTTGATGAGATCTGTCGGTCCATCGGTGCTGACTCCCTCGGCTTCGTCTCACTCGACCAGCTCATCAAAGCAACCACCATCCCAGCAGATCGACTATGTCGTGCCTGTTTCGACGGTGTGTACCCCATCGATGTTCCTGAACCGGAAGTCATCGGCAAGCACGTGCTCGCGGGCTTAGAAAAGCGTGTCACAGCAACCGAAACCACACCGACCACGATTCCATGAACGCGCACTCACCCAACAACGAGTCGTTGCACACGTACGCCGATTCTGGAGTCGATGTTCACGCAGGCGAGCAGGCCGTCGCACTCATGAAAGCATCCGTGGAACGAGCTACGCGGCCAGAGGTCGTGGGTGGGTTCGGAGGGTTCGCGGGTCTGTTCGACGCCTCGCTGCTGAATAAATATCGTCGACCGCTTCTGGCCACATCAACCGACGGTGTGGGTACCAAGGTTGTCATTGCCCAGCGGATGGACGTGCACGACACCATCGGCGTTGATCTGGTCGCCATGGTCGTCGACGACATCGTTGTGTGCGGCGCCGAACCGCTGTACCTCACCGACTACATCGCGACCGGCAAGGTGGAGCCCGAGCGCATCGCTGCCATCGTTGCCGGGATCGCCCGAGGTTGTGAGCTCGCTGGTTGTGCGCTGCTGGGAGGTGAAACGGCTGAGCATCCCGGCCTGCTACATCCTGACGAGTACGACGTGGCCGGAGCAGGCACCGGTGTCGTTGAAGCTGATGAACTGCTCGGAGCCCACCGCGTGCAGGACGGTGATGTGCTGATCGGACTCGCTTCCTCCGGATTGCATTCCAATGGCTACTCCCTTGCCCGCCGGGTGCTGCTGGGGCAAGATCCAGCGCGCATCGATGCCCGGCTACACACCCACTCGAGTGACTTCGGACGAACCTTGGGCGAGGAACTGCTTGAGCCCACCCGCATCTACTCCCTCGACTGCCTGGCCCTCCTCCAGCACACAACCGTGCACGCCTTCAGCCACATCACCGGCGGCGGCTTAGCTGCCAATATTGCTCGCGTACTGCCGACGCATCTGGCCGCCGATGTTCATCGATCGACATGGCAACCTGGTCCGATTTTTGCCGCGCTTGCTCACTGCGGTGTCGACGCGGGCGAGTTGGAGCGCACGTTCAATATGGGACTGGGGATGGTGGCTGTGGTTCCACCCGACTGCGTTGAACCCGCTCTTAGCCTGCTCGGCGACCGCCTGGTGCCAGCATGGGTGTGCGGTGAAGTGCGGCAGCGGGACGACCAAGAGTCAGGCGACGCCGAGGCGAAGGGTGGTCTCGGTGGTGCCGTGTCGGTGCGCGGGCCGCATTGGTTTGGCAGGTAGCGACCCCGCTGGCTAACCGGTCCGACGATCGTCTTCCTCATCGGCGTAGTACTTGGCGTAGGGATCGTCATCAGAGTCATCGGGCTCATCAACCGAAGCCGGCGGCTCCGGCGGTGGCGAGCCCGCTAACTCAGCTTGTAGGCGATCGAAGTCGGTCTGTGGACCGCCATACTTCAACGCACGGGCAACTTTGGTTTGCTTTGCCTTGGCACGGCCGCGCCCCATGGCTCGACCCCCTCGGCCGGAGCCAACGCCCCGGCAGCTCGTCGTGGACTCAATTAGTGGCCGGCGATTACTCCCGTTACCGGGTCGACACCGCCAGCGAGTCCCCACCATACCCCTGCCCTGGCTGAATTGGCATCTGGAGGGTCCTCAGGTGCCCGCCGGTGTGGCAAAGGGTCGCCCCGCTCCAGCCTCGATCCGTTCCATTGCCTCCAGCGTGGCCGCTGCCACGGGTGTGAGGCCCTCGCTTTGGGCCCGGGCGAAGACCGTCTGGGCCGTGGCGAACACCTCAGACACCCGAAGCCGGGCGCGCTGCTCATCGAACCCAAGCACCTCATCGGCCACCTGCACGACACCCCCGCAATTGACGAGGAAATCGGGGGCATAGAGCACCCCTCGATCCGCAAGCAACTGCGGCACGTTCGCATCAGCAACCTGGTTATTGGCGCCACCGCAAACGATCGATGCGGTCAATCCTGCGGCAAGTTGCGGAGTCAACACCTGCCCGAGGGCGTTGGGGCTGTACACATCGAGGGCTTGGGCTAACAATTCCGCTCGTGAGCCGACAACTGTCACGTTGACCTCCTGGACAAGACCCGCAATGGCCTCGGGATTGGGATCGGTGACGAAAACCCTGGCCCCCGCCTCCTTGACAAGATGAGCGGCCAAGCGGCGGCCAACCTTGCCCACCCCCTCGATTCCGATCACTCGATCGGTCAATTCCGGGGTGCCCCACATGTGTTCCGCCGAAGCGCGCATGCCTTGCCAGACCCCGAAGGCAGTGAGAATGCCCGAGTCGCCAGCACCGCCGCGATCTGGCGATCGACCGGTCGTCCACGGGTTCACCTCGCCGATCACGTCTAGGTCGCCCACGCTGATACCCACATCGCCAGCCGTGATGTATCGACCATGCAGCGTGGCAATAAATCGACCCATGGCACGCAGCAGCTCGGGGGTTTTGGCCCGTGCTGGGTCAGCCCAAATAACCGCCTTACCGCCGCCATGAGGTAGGCCGGCCAGTGCATTTTTGTAACTCATCGCTTGGGATAACCGCAGGGCATCAACGTAGGCATCAGCGCCGGATTGATAGGGCACCATCCGGCATCCACCGAGCGCGGGTCCGCGGGCAGTTGAGTGAATCGCCACAACGCCGAATAGCCCCGCATCCCGATCACGACCCACACACACCTGTTCGTGGTCATCAAACTCAGGAAGTTCAAACGGAAGCATCCGACCACTCTAGGCATCGCTGATAAATCATCAACAGGAATCACCGCAGCGGGCGAATCCACAATTGCGCCGACGCGCATTGATGCTGATCAAGGACAGGCGCAACGTGGCCAGCGCATCCGAACGAGATGTGCGTACCGGCCGCCTGCCGGAATCAGGAGATCATATGAAATCTGTTCTTTACCTGACAAAAACTGCTCGACGTCTGCGAACTGATGATGCAGGACTCACCACCGCTGAATACGCGGTCGGCACCGTCGCCGTCGCCGGCCTCGGCGGTGTACTGCTCAAACTTCTCACCAGCGATCCGGTGCGCGATTTGCTCTGGGCGCTGTTGTCCAACGCACTTAGCGCCTTTTTCGGTTGATAGCGACGGGGATGGTGATGGTGATGCTCTGGCACACACGTCGAAGCAAAAAACTCAATAAAGACAATGGAAATGTGATCGTCGAGATTGCCTTCGCCATCCCCGCGCTCTTTCTCATCCTGCTGGTGCTGTTTTGGCTGGTCGCGCTTGGCCTTGGGCATTCGCGGGCTGTCGATCTGGCCCAGCAAGCAGCGCGGTCATTGGCCCGGGGCATCGATCCAGCCGTTGTCGATCAAACAATTGACAAGGTTTTGCCAGGAGCGACACTGTCCACCAGCCAAAGCGGGGAACTCATCGATGCGACCATCACCCACAAGGTTTTTGCACCGATACCGCTGCTCAGTGGAATGTCCTTCACCGTGCAGGCTTCGTCTACCGCGGTGGTCGAGCCCGCATCGGTAGGTTCACCATTCGGGGAGTTGCCGTGAGTCCGCGAGAAGACCGCGGTGCTGGCACCTTACTGACATTCATGATGTTCCCGATGCTGTTCATTGCACTGGCCCTCGTCTGGGCGTTTGTCGATATGTCAACGGTGCGCCAGCGAGCAGCCGGTGCCGCCGACCTGGCTGCACTGGCTGGTGCGCCTCATGTGTTGCTTGCCCCCGACTTCGCCTGTCAACGAGCCGGCGAGATCGCGCAGGCAAACAGGGCGAATCTTGAGGAGTGCTCCGTTGAAGCTCTTGATATTGAGGTAACGGTGTCGGTTGCCTCGACCGGGATTTCTAGTCGCCTGGCTTCGTGGCTGGGGTTGAGCCTTCCCCCGGTGCGACAGAGCGCTCGGGCAGGACCCGGCTAGCCGGGGCATCGGCCAGCAATACGCCAAGAAGGCGAACGGCCGCGGCCTTGTCGAGCGGCTCATTTCCGTTGCCACACTTGGGAGACTGGATACAAGAAGGGCAGCCGACCTGACAAGGGCACTCTGCGATTGCCTTCCGGGTAGCGCTCAGCCAATCAACAGCCGCGGCAAATCCTCGATCCGAGAAACCCGCACCCCCGGGATGGCCGTCGTAGACCATCACCGTGCACGCATCAGTGTCCGGATGCAGTGGCGTGGACACACCACCGATATCCCAACGATCACACGATGCAAACAACGGCAACAACCCAATCGCGGCGTGTTCGGCGGCGTGGGCTGCTCCGGCGACATCGAGCACGCGATCGATGTCGGCTGCCAATAATTGCTCGTCGGTGACCGTCCACCACACCGCTCGCGTACGCAAGACCTGCTCAGGCAGTTCAAGTGGCTCTTCGCCAATGACTTCACCCGTGGCATAGCGTCGTTTGAGGTACCCAGTGACCTGTGAAGTCACCTCAACGTCGCCACGAGAAAGAGTCGCTGTTCCCCACACCACCTGTTCGTCCGTTGTCAAGATGCGATAGTCAGAGTTCTGCTTCGCCGTTGTTGCATAGTCCACCTCGCGTTGCGCCACAAGAGCGATCGGTTCGGCCAGATCAAGTGTTTCCACAACGTAGGTACTCCCCTGGTGCATATATATGGCTCCAACATGCGCCTGAGTGAGAGCGCGGCCGGCATCAATAGTGCCCAGGAGTCGGCCGGTATCACTCTCCACAAGCGGCACCACGCTGCCGCTACCGCCCCGAAGGTCGATGTCTGCGGTGGGATCATCGCGTTTAGTCCAGTACCAACCCGATGATCGCTTCCGTAGCGCGCCGGCAGCCGCCAGATCGTCTAGCTGCCCGATAGCGCCCTGACCGAACCATTCCTGGGCATCATCAGGTGTCAGTGGTTTTTCGGCCGCAGCGGCGGTCAAGTGCGGTCCCAGCACAAAGGGGTTGGCCGGATCCAAAACGATGGACTCCATCGGCTGACCAAAGACGGCCGACGGGTTGCTCAACACAAACTGGTCAAGGGGGTCTTCGCGCGCGACGAAGACCCCTAACGCTGCGTCATGCGAGCGCCCGGCCCGACCCCACTGCTGCCACAACGAGGCCCGAGTGCCAGGCCAACCCGACACCACCACCGCGTCCATGCCGGCAATGTCGACTCCCAGTTCCAGCGCATTGGTTGTGGCGACCGCTCGCAGTTTCCCGCTGCGCAGATCTCGCTCCAACCCTCGGCGCTCCTCGGCCAAATACCCGCCGCGATAGGCGGCGATCGTGTTGGTCAGTTCGGGCTCCAACGGAGCGGCCTCCATCAGCAAATCCCGGGCCATGACTGCGGCAGTTTCTGCGCCGCGACGAGACCGCAAGAAGGCCAGCGTGCGGGTACCCGCGGCGGTCAGGTCAGCGAGCAGAGCGGCGGTTTCTACCAGTGCCGATCTTGGGCCTTGACCGGCGTCAAGGGGCTGCCATAAGACCGCAGTGAGACTAGCCCGTGGGCCGGTATCGCGATCAATGACCGATACCGGCGCACCGATGAGCCGGCTTGCGGCCGCACCAGGTTCGTTCACGGTCGCCGACGCCAACACAACCACGGGCTGGCTGCCGTAGTGCGCCGCCATCCGCCGCAATCGACGAAGCACGAGGGCGACATGTGAACCGAAAACACCACGGTAGTGATGAGCCTCATCGACGACTATCACTCGCAGCCCCCGCAGGAATCGAGACCACGACGTATGCCGCGGCAGCATCGAACGATGCACGAGATCGGGGTTGGAAAGGATGAATCGGGCGTTATTGCGCACCCATCGGCGCTCGTCGCCTGGTGTGTCTCCGTCGTAGGTGGCCGCGTAAATTCCGGGTAACTGCAGTTCGTTGAGCGCCCGCAGTTGGTCATGAGCCAGGGCCTTCGTGGGGGCGAGGTACAAAGCCGTTGCCCGCTCATCACTCAGCAGGTGGCTGATCGACGGCAACCAGAAACCCAGGGTCTTTCCCGATGCCGTGCCGGTGGCGATAATCGCGTGCTGACCCGACCACGCCACATCAGCTAGGTCTCGCTGGTGTTGCCAAGGAGCGGTAATGCCATTGGCCTCAAGCCGCTCAATGAGTTCCGGCGAGGCCCAGACTGGCCAGGGTGCCGCCAAGCCAACCCGCCCAGGAATATGTTCGACGTGGCGCGCTTGGTCGGCATTGTGTGCGAGCGTGTCAGCGATAGCAGCCATCGACCAGTCGGTTCGATTCCCATCGCGCACCGGTCCACTATGACCTGTCTGACCGACATCTTTGTAAACAGAGGCAGCCACCCCAAAAGTGACGTAACTAACAGCCTGCGTAAACTGCGCCGAGGTTTTACGCGCATTCATCGCTCGCCCTCTGGCAAGGAGTGTCATGGAAAACACCATCGTCGATTTCACCGGGACCAACCTGGTCACCCTGATAATCGTCGCCGTTATCTCGATCCTGGCCCTCCTGGTGGCCGCCGTACTGGTGCGCGAGGTCCTCGCCGCCGACGAAGGCACACCCAAAATGCGAGAGATCGCCGGAGCGGTCCAAGAGGGCGCGTCGGCTTATTTGAATCGTCAATTCAAGACGCTGGCGATTTTTGCGGTGATCGTGTTCTTCGTACTCTTTGTGCTCCCAGCCGAAACAACCAGTGAGCGCATCGGTCGATCCATCTTCTTCCTCGTCGGAGCGGTGTTCTCTGGCATCACCGGCTATATGGGCATGTGGTTGGCCGTGCGGGGCAACGTGCGCGTCGCCGCCGCGGCAAACGACGCTGGCGAGCAGCGCGCCATGCGCATTGCGTTCCGTACAGGTGGCGTTGCCGGCATGTTCACCGTCGGCCTCGGCTTGTTCGGCGCCGCAATCGTCGTCTTGGTCTACAAGGGCGAAGCACCCAAGGTGCTTGAGGGATTTGGCTTCGGTGCGGCTTTGCTAGCCATGTTTATGCGCGTGGGCGGTGGCATCTTCACCAAGGCGGCCGACGTCGGCGCTGACCTCGTGGGCAAGGTCGAGCAGGGTATTCCCGAGGACGACCCCCGCAACGCTGCCACCATTGCTGACAACGTCGGCGATAACGTCGGCGACTGCGCCGGAATGGCCGCCGACCTGTTCGAGTCATATGCGGTCACCCTCGTGGCAGCCCTTATCTTGGGCAAGGCCGCCTTCGGCGAGCTCGGCCTGGTCCTCCCACTCGTGATCCCAGCAATCGGTGTCATCACCGCCGTAATCGGCATCTTCGCTGTTTCACCGCGAGCCACTGATCGTTCTGGCATGAGCGCCATCAACCGAGGCTTCTTCATATCCGCGTTGATATCTGCCGTCCTCGTGGTGATCGCGATCTTCTACTTCGTACCCGCGTCGTGGTCGGAGATCTCCGGCCTGGGCGGCATCGCAGCCGAGGATCTCGGCCAAGGGGACCCGATTGATCCTCGCTGGTTCACCATCGGCGCTGTCTTTATCGGCATCGTGCTCGCAGCGGTGATCCAACAACTCACCGCCTACTTCACCGAGACCAACCGTCGACCGGTTGACGACGTGGCCAAAACCTCTATGACGGGCCCGGCCACCGTGATCCTGTCTGGCGTCTCACTTGGCCTTGAATCAGCGGTTTACTCGGCCCTGCTCATCGGTGCAGCGGTTTACGGCGCCTACCTGCTCGGCGGCGGCGTGGTGCTCCTGAGCCTGTTCGCCATCGCCTTGGCCGGCACCGGCCTGCTCACCACCGTCGGCGTCATCGTCTCGATGGACACCTTCGGCCCGGTCAGCGATAACGCCCAGGGCATCGCGGAAATGTCTGGCGACGTGCACGGTGAAGGCGCGGCGGTGTTGACCCGCCTCGATGCGGTTGGCAACTCAACCAAGGCCATCACCAAGGGCATCGCTATCGCCACCGCAGTCTTGGCGGCCACCGCGCTCTTCGGTGCGTTCCGCGACGCTGTCGTGGGAGCTACCACCACTACCGGGGCCGCCCTCAACGATGCCCTCGACAATCTGCAATACGAGGGCATCCTCGACGTGGCTAATCCGGCGAATCTGGTCGGCCTGATCATCGGTGCCGCAGTGGTGTTCCTCTTCTCTGGCTTGGCCATCAACGCGGTGTCGCGTGCAGCCGGCGCCGTCATCTTCGAGGTTCGCCGCCAGTTCCGGATGCATCCAGGAATCATGGAAGGCACAGAGAAGCCCGAGTACGGCAAGGTTGTTGACATCGTCACGCGCGACTCACTGCGCGAACTCATCACACCCGGACTCTTGGCCGTACTCACTCCCATCGCTGTCGGCTTCGGTCTCGGCGTCGGTGCACTGGGTGCCTACCTAGCCGGCACGATCGCTACAGGCGTGCTGATGGCCGTGTTCTTGTCCAACTCTGGCGGTGCTTGGGATAACGCCAAGAAGTTTGTCGAAGACGGCAACTATGGCGGCAAGGGTTCAGAGGCGCATTCGGCCACAGTGATCGGTGACACCGTAGGTGACCCCTTCAAGGACACCGCTGGTCCGGCCATCAACCCCCTCATCAAGGTGATGAACCTCGTGGCACTGCTCATCGCCCCGGCAATCGTCACGCTATCCATCGGCGAGGATGCCAACACGGTGTTGCGCTGGGCCATCGCCTTGGGTGCTGCCTTGATCGTGGTCGTAGCGGTCATCATCTCCAAGCGTCGTCCGATCGCGGTTGACGCTGAGACGGTCGACACACCTGCCTGACCCCCGGTCAGTACCGCTAACCCCGGTGGGAGACACTCCCTAAGGGGCCCCGCTTCTGGTGCCCACACGGCGTCGACGAGCAAGGAGGACATGTGGCGGGCAACAAGGATGCCGAACGCGTCCTCGTGATCGTGGAGTCCCCCGCGAAGGCGAAGACGATCAATGGATACCTCGATCGGGTGGCTCCGGACGGACGCAAGTACGACGTCGAGGCGTCCGTCGGCCATATTCGCGATCTCGCCGCCAAAGCATCAGAGCTGCCCGAGGACGTGCGGAAAATGCCGTGGGCAAAGTACGCCGTCAATGTCGACGACGCCTACCAGCCCTACTACGTCGTACACGCGGATAAGAAGCAGCGCATCGCAGAACTCAAGCGCAAGCTCAAAAACGCCGACGAGTTACTGCTTGCCACCGATGAGGACCGCGAGGGCGAAGCCATCGCCTGGCACTTGCTGGAAGTCCTCCAGCCCAAGGTGCCGGTGCGTCGGATGGTCTTTCACGAGATCACCGAAAGCGCTATCGCTGAGGCCCTGACCCAGACGCGTGACCTCGACATGCAATTGGTCGATGCCCAAGAGACCCGACGCATCGTCGATCGCCTCTACGGGTACCCGGTGTCGGAAGTCTTGTGGCGCAAAATCGGTCGCGAGGCCCGTTCTGCTGGACGAGTTCAATCGGTGGCCCTGCGGCTAGTGGTCGACAAAGAACGTGAACGTATTGCTTTCCGATCCGCCTCCTACTGGGACCTCGCGGCAACCTTTGATCCGCAGTCCTTCGCCGCACGATTGGTATCGGTCGACGGCCAGCGCATCGCCACGGGTAAGGACTTCGACGATCGTGGGCAACTCAAAACCGGTGACGTCGCGGTCCTTGATGAAGCGAATGTCACGACGCTGGCTTCAGCGCTATCAACGGCGGATTTTTCGGTCGCTTCAGTTAAGGAAAAGCCGAGTAAACGCAGCCCCTATGCCCCGTTCATGACCTCTACCCTGCAGCAAGAGGCGTCGCGACGATTTCGGTGGAACGCCCAACGCACCATGCGGGTAGCCCAAGGGCTTTATGAGCGCGGCTTCATCACCTATATGCGCACCGACTCCACCACGTTGTCAGAGCAGGCGATCAACGCTGCGCGCACTCAAGCCGCAACGCTCTACGGCAGCGATCATGTGTCCGAGGCGCCACGTCGCTATGACCGCAAGGTCAAGAACGCCCAAGAAGCACACGAAGCGATTCGACCATCGGGCGACACCTTCCGCACCCCCGGCGAAGTGAGTGGCCAGGTCAACGCAGATGAGTTATCTCTTTATGACCTGATCTGGAAGCGCACCGTGGCGTCACAGATGGCGGATGCGCGCATCGCCACCACATCGGTGCGGCTGGCAGCAACTGCCGCAGATGGGCGCGCAGTGGAGTTCAGCGCATCGGGAACGGTCACGCTCTTTGCCGGCTTCAAAGCCGCCTACGACAACACCCGTGAGGACAGCGACGACGATCGGGAGCGGGTACTACCGGCTCTCACCGAGGGTCAGCCGGTTGACCTGACGTCATTGACACCCGATGGCCACTCCACTAATCCACCGGCGCGGTTTACCGAAGCCTCGCTCACGGCCCGGCTGGAGGAACTCGGTATCGGTCGCCCATCTACCTACGCGGCCATTATGGGAACGATCCTTGACCGTGGCTACGTCTGGAAGAAGGGCTCCGCACTCGTTCCGGCCTTTCTCGCATTCTCGGTGATCCGCCTGCTTGAAGAGCACTTCACCGATCTAGTTGATTATCAGTTCACCGCCCGCATGGAAGAGGTCTTGGACCTCATCGCCCGCGGCGATCACCTCGGCTTTGATCAACTGTCCACCTTCTGGCGTGGCGGATCGACCGAAGCCGGACCGTTCCGTGGAGTTGCTGAACTCACCGCTGATCTTGGCGCTATTGATGCTCGTGAACTGTCAACCTTTCCCATCGATGGCTCCGATGCTGTGCTGCGAGTCGGCCGCTACGGTGCCTTCGTCGAGCGTGGTGAACAACGCGCTTCGGTGCCCGACTCGCTGGCTCCTGATGAACTCAACGCAGCGAAGGCTGAGGAGTTACTGGCGGCACCTTCAGGAGATCGAGAACTCGGCGACGATCCTGATACCGGTCGCCCTATCGTCGCCAAGACCGGCCGCTTTGGTCCCTATGTCACCGAGATTTTGCCAGAGGATTCGCCGAAGTCAGCCAAGCCTCGCACCGCTTCACTCCTTTCAACAATGTCACTCGACACTGTTGACCTGCCCACTGCTTTGCAGTTGTTGTCGCTGCCTCGAGTTGTCGGCGTTGATCCCGCAGACGGGGTTGACATTACGACCCAAAACGGTCGTTATGGCCCATACTTGTTGAAAGACAAAGACTCTCGAACTCTTCCCAATGAACAGGCCATCTTCGATATCACACTCGACGAGGCCCTAGCGCTGCTTGCTCAACCCAAGCAGCGCAGAGGTGCCGCCTCTGCGCCACCGTTGAAAGAACTCGGCAACGACCCGATCAGTGGCGGCCTGGTGCTATTGAAGGAGGGGCGATTTGGCCCCTATGTCACCGACGGTGATGTCAATGCTTCGCTGCGGCGTGACGATGATCCAAACACCATCGAACCCGCACGCGCATTCGAATTACTCGCTGACCGCCGCGCACGTGGGCCGGTCAAGCGCGCCACCAAACGGTCGGCGAAGAAGACAGCCAAAAAGCCCGCCAAGAAGGCTGCCAAGAAGTCGGCTAAGAAGGCCGCCAAGAAAGCTCCGGCAAAGAAGGCCGCCAAGAAGGCCGCCAAGAAAACACCAACAACCCCCACCGAATCCATCGCATCGTCATAGGACCACACCATGACTCGCACGGGGCTGTTCATTGCGTTCGAAGGTGGCGAGGGCGCGGGTAAGTCGACCCAGTCAACTCTTCTGGAAAAGTCATTAATAGCAGGCGGACACCGCGTGCTGCGGACACGCGAGCCGGGCGGAACGCAAGCCGCAGAGGCGATTCGCGAGATTGTGCTGGACCCTGCATTCGCTGGCCTTGATTCGCGCGCCGAAGCCCTACTTTTTGCGGCCGCGAGAGGTGACCATGCTGCCCACGTCATCGGCCCGGCACTTGATGCAGGAATCATCGTCATCTGTGATCGGTACATTGACTCCTCTGCCGCCTATCAAGGTGCCGGAAGACAGCTCGGTATCGAGCGCGTCGAAGAACTGAGCCTGTGGGCAACGGGCAATCTCGTTCCGGATTTGACCATCGTGCTCGATATTGATCCGGCCATCGGTTTATCTCGGGTCGACAACCCAGATCGTCTCGAAGCCGAGCCTGAGTCATGGCACCGCACCGTTCGTGCGGCGTTTCTTTCCCTGGCCGAGAGGGATCCACAGCGGTACCTCATTTTTCCGGCCGATACCGACGCAGATGAACTCGCTCGGCTGATTATCGCTGCCGTGCAACCGCTGCTACTGCGTTAATGTCGAGCACATGACCTTCGCAGGCTTTGCACCCCAGTCGTTGGCGTTCTACGAGGAACTTGAGGTCAACAACACCCGCGCCTGGTGGACTGAACACAAGTCCACCTATGACCAGCAATTGCGTGCCCCTATGCAGGAAATGCTCAACCTGGTGGCCGATGAGTTTGGTCCTGCTCGCATTTTTCGGCCACACCGAGATGTCCGGTTTAGCAAAAACAAAGAGCCCTACAAGACCAACATCTCAGCCATCGTGCAGATTGAAGACGCCGTCGGCTATTACGTGCAACTATCCGCCTCAGGTCTGATGATCGGCGGTGGCTGGTACGCACCGCTTGGTGCTCAGCTGCAGCGTTTTCGTGCCGCAATCGATACCCCAGCCGTGGCGATCCTTGACAGCAATCTGATCCGGATCAAAAAATCGCGTCCACCATTTGTCGTCGACGGCGCTCCGCTTAAGACTCGGCCGCGAGGAGTCTCGGCTGATCATCCGCGCCTTGATCTGATGCGTCTCACGCAGTTAACGATCATTCGTGACCATGGCGTACCCAGCTGGCTCAGCACCGCCAAGGTGGCCACAAAACTGAGGCAGGACTGGCAGTCGGTGGCTCCGGTTGTGGAATGGCTTGCCGATCATGTCGGCCCAGGAAGCGACCCGACCGACGACTGATCGAGAACACACCTGAGCGGTATGGTCATCGGGTGAGTGTCTGGGCGGAGTTGATCGGGCAGCCGGAGGCCGCTGACATGTTTGCGCGTGCCGTTGCTGATGCCCATGACCCACTTAGTCCCGGCCCAGCCATGACCCACGCCTGGCTGGTGACCGGACCCCCCGGATCTGGGCGTTCCACCGCAGCCGCCGCTTTCGCTGCAGCCTTGCACTGTCCGAGCAACGGGTGCGGTGAGTGCCTGACCTGTCGCTCCGCAAAGAGCGGGGCGCATCCAGATGTTGACATCATCACGTCGGATACCTTGAGTTACGGGGTTGACGACGCGCGGGATTTGATTGTGCGTTCCTGCATTGTTCCCACCACTGGGCGCTGGCAGGTGGTCATTATCGAAGACGCCGACCGCTTCACGCCTGCGGCCGCGAGCGTCTTGCTCAAGGTGATCGAGGAACCACCGACACATTTGGTGTGGGTGCTGTGTGCACCCAACCCCGAAGATGTCATGCCTACTATTCGGTCTCGTACCCGATCGGTTCAACTCCGCACGCCCGCCACCTTTGAGGTTAGTGCAGCACTTCAAGCAAAGTACGGTGTCGACCCTGCAATGGCGGCGTTTGCTGCCCGCGCTTCACAGGGTCATATTGGCCGGGCCCGCGCACTCGCCACCGATGAAGCCGTTCGAATTCGACGCCAGGAAGTGCTGCGGTCACCCAGTACGTTGCGTGACCTATCTTCATGCTTTACCGCGGCCGCTGACCTTCTTGCCGCAGCTACCGAGGATGCTCGATCAATCACCGACGCTCTTGATGCTCGCGAGACCACAGACCTACGTCGCACCTACGGCGAGGGAGGTGAGGGCATCACGGCTGCTCGAACAACCAAATTGGCTGGCAAGACTCTCAAAGCACTAGAAAAACAACAGAAGTCTCGTCGAACGCGCACGATTCGCGATCAGGTTGACCGAGCACTCCTTGACTTGATTGCGTTTTATCGTGATGTGTTCGTCATGCAAATCAACGCATCCTCGGCCTTGATCAACGATGAAATGCGCGCACAGGTGCAGCGGGAAGCAGCCAGCAGCACCACTGCAGATACGAAGCAACGATGGGAGGCTCTCGATCATGCTCGGTCGGCAGTTGCCGCCAACGGTGCACTGCCTCTCACGCTCGAAGCGCTCATGATCGAACTCAAAGATCCCTGGATTCGTCAGCGCTGAAACCAGTGCCGGCGGCCCGCTGAAGCCCGTGAGCGTATGCCGTGAGCGCCTGCACTGCCGGAGCCAGGATCTCCTGGGTAGACCGAGACATATCAGGCGCGGCCAATAAGCCCGCGGAGGCCGAAAGCAATGACTCATAAGTGCTGCACCCGATCGCTAGGCGCTCCCTGACCTGCTCAGCAGCCGCGCGAGCAGACGCAGCGGCAGGAGTGTTGGGGATGTCGCGCTGCATCCGATCAAGCACATCGAGTCTTTCGATGAGGGCATGCAAGGGTGGCGCCGCCTCAAAATCCACTCGCCTCAGCTCCTGTGCAGCAGAGGGTTCAAGGCGCTCTAAGGGACTCAAGACCTCACTCAACTGCATCCGTAATGCATTGAGCCGATCGGCTTCCAAAGCCCCAATTGCCTGGGCGTTCAACCTAGGCGGTGGCAGGGCCGGAGGGCTGAATGCAGCGGGAGGAACGAGTCCTTTCGCCGCGCCACGGGCAGTCCACGCGGTTACTCCACCGACAACGGCAGCGGCAAGCCACATCCATGAAGGCCCATATACACCGACCTGCGAAGTCGTTGCCTCGACGACAACATCCAGTGCACCGACCGTTCCGGCAACCCCAGCGACCGCGGTGCCGCCGATCGTGCGCGCTCGAGCCTGACCCTTGCGACGCTGATAGGCACGCACTTCACGCTCATGTGAAGCGACCGCTCGTCGATGCTGCTCTGCCAGCGCTCGCTCCTGCTGCGTTGGACGCTGAGCCCGTGCAGCGCGCCACGCATCGACGACATCCATGCCACGCGCAATGCCGGCCTGCACCTTGGCAACGAACTGCTCTGGGTCCTGATTGCCCATAGGCATCACCCTAAGCCAGGCCGCAACGGGAGGCTCAGCCCAGCGACAAGATTGCGGCGGCAACCAGGGCAGTGAGCACACCGATCGCCTGCACACGCGACATGCGCTCACCTAAGAAGGCGCGGGCGAGCAGCACGGTGGCGGCGGGATAAAGCGACCCGAGGACAGCCACGATTGCCAATTCTCCCCTCTGGGCGGCCAATTGGAAAACTGCGTTGCCCAGGGCATCAAGCACTCCGGCGCACAGGGCAAATACCCAGGGGAAATTACTCATGCGAATCGGACGCACCACAATCACCAGCGCACCCACCACAAGTATCGTGGAGACCCAGCGCGCACCCGCAGACACCCAAATCCCTGATGACTCAGGCGCCAAGCCCAGCAGGGTGAGATAGCCGCCGATACCGAGGCCCGCCGCAGCGCTCAAGACAAGTGCCATCGGCGCCGCGCGCACATGCTCTCCACGCTGTCGACTGACCAACACGACTGCAACCACGGCTAAAGCCATGCCAACAAAGGCCACCGGCGGAAGCTGCTCACCTTGGGCCAGCCCGACCAGGACCGGAAGAGCCGCGGCGATCACCGCGGTGACCGGTGAGACCACGCCCATCGGGCCCCTAGCCAAGGCTCCGTAAAGCAGTGACAGCGACACCGCTCCCACGGCACCGACACCCAGGGCGTACCAGAGGGTTTCACCGTCAATGGTTCCTGGGACGAGCCAGATCGCTATCGGCGTCAAGATCACGGCGCCGGCCGGATACGACACGGATATCGAACGCAATACGCCGGCACGGCGCGTTGCCATACCGCCAAGGAAGTCAGCACTACCCCAGGACAGGCTGGCGAATAGGGCAAGGATGGCAGACATAGCCGGGCGAGTGTGACAGACGCAAAAGCCTTAGTGCGACTTCGGGGCGACACCGCACCGGCACGCTCAGGGAACCTCTAGAGTGGCCGCCATGACCTCGCAGCCACCGGCCGAAAAATCGTGGGCTCGGCAGTGGCTGCCGAAGATCATTCTGACGGTGCTGGGGCTCGTTGCAGCGGTGCTC
>JAFMCH010000042.1 GCA_017857875.1 Actinomycetota bacterium
TCAAGAAGCCGAATCCCCGCCCGACGAATCTCACGGGCCGCGGCATGGTCGTAGGCCATCAAGGCAGCCTTCGAAGCGCTGTATGCCGCCATACCGGCCATCGGCTGCTCGGCCACGACCGCGCTGATGGTGACCATGAACGGATCACGGCCTTGGGCTGCCGACTCACGCAGATGGGGAGCGGCCTCACGCAGTGTCCTGATGGGCGCGAGGGTGTTCGTGGTGAATAGTTCAATCAACACATCGTCGGGCGTTTCGGTGGCCTGCCCGAAAGCAACAACGCCAGCGCTGAAGATCACGCCATCAATTCCGCCGCGTTCTGCCACCGCAGCGTTCACCGCCGCTGCGACACCATCGGCCCTACGCACATCAGCAACAACGGTGCGCCCAAGCGGGGCCAACGCGGCCAGACGCGCATCGTCGCGACCGACCATGGTCAAGACGGCACCCGCTTCCTTCAGGCGAGCGCTCAGCGCACGACCCAATCCACCCGTAGCCCCAATGATTAGTATTGATTTGCCCGACACGTCAGCCATGACCTAACTGTGGCACTAGCCGCCGCGGTCGGCACCTGCGGATCCCTGCGCTAGTGTGTTCTTCACCAGGGGAGCTCGCAGGATCAGCGGGCTGAGAGGGCAATTGCCATTGCCGACCCTTTGCAACCTGCTCTGGATAATGCCAGCGAAGGGAGAGTTTAATGGCATTGCTTAATCCTTATTTTACTAGTCGTGCAATGGTTTTCCAACGGTCGAGGCGCTCTATCGTGCTCGCCACCGTCGGATTCGCGAGCGCAGGGCTGATCCTCGCAGCGTGCGGGGGTTCCGCATCAACAGATTCAGCAACCACAGGCGCTACGACAAATGCCGCCGACCCTGTCAACGTGCGAGTCATCACCCACGACTCGTTCGCTCTCAGCGAGGCCCTCGTCGCGGAGTTTGAAGCAACATCGAACATCACCATCGATTTCATCCCGGCCGGCGATGCAGGTGAAATCGTCAATCGAGCCGTGCTGGCATCAGGCAACCCCGACGGCGATGTGCTTTTCGGCGTTGATACGACGCTTCTCTCCCGGGCGATTGATGCCGAGGTCTTCGAACCGTATGTGTCGCCGGCTCCGCTACGACCCGCCCTCGTTGACGCCGGTCAAGGGATCGTGACGCCGATTGATGACGGCGACGTATGCATCAACATCGATGACGAATGGTTCGCCGAGAACGACATCGCGCCACCGACCACGCTCGGCGATCTCGTTGACCCTCAATACGCCGAACTACTGGTCGTCCAGAACCCGGCAACCTCCTCCCCCGGCCTCGCATTTCTCATGGCGACAGTTGCTCGCTATGGCGAGGAATGGCCCAACTACTGGACACAACTGCGGTCAAATGGAGTACTAGTCGTCAACGGCTGGTCAGAGGCCTATCAATCGGAGTTCAGCGGAGGCGGCGGAACGGGTGATCGCCCGCTGGTGGTCTCCTACGCAACGAGCCCACCGGCAGAAATCGTGTACGCCGCCGATCCCAAACCTCTGGCGCCCTCCACCTCGGTCATGTTGGATGGCTGTTTCCGCCAGATTGAATTCGCCGGAGTCCTGCGTGGCACCCCGGTGCCAGAGGCTGCCCAATCGGTGATCGACTGGCTCGTGTCCGAACAGGTGCAAGCAGACATCCCACTCACCATGTTCGTCTTTCCGGCCCGCGAAGGCGTGACCCTGCCTGACGTGTTTGTGGACTTTGCTCAGCGTTCGCCGACGCCGCTGGACATTGACCCGAGCACCATCGCAGCTGATCGAGACACCTGGGTCGAAGAGTGGACACAGATCGTGTTGCGGTGAGACGTCTGGCACCGCTGCTCTTAGCAGCCTTGCCGATCATTGCCGTTATTGCGCTGGTGGCGATACCACTGGTGACACTGCTCAGCGAGGGGCTACGCCCTTCGTCGTGGCAGGTGTTCTCGAGCGGGTCAACCTGGCGCGTGCTCGTGTACACGGTTTCTCAGGCGCTGGTGAGCACCGTCCTTAGTGTCATCATCGCCCTGCCGGCGGCCTATGCGCTTTATCGCCTGCGCCTGCCTGCACGCCGAATTCTGTTGGCAATCGTGACGATTCCCTTCGTGCTGCCCACCGTCGTAGTAGGTCTCGCTTTCCGTGAGTTACTGCCGTTCGCCGGAACAACGGCCGCAATCATCGTGGCCCACGTTTTCTTCAACGTTGGACTAGTAATTCGCGTTGTGGGAAGCGTATGGGGGCAGCTTGATACCCGGTACGCCGTCGTTGCATCGTGCCTGGGTGCCAATCGTTGGCAAGCGTTTGTGCACGGCTCCTGGCCACTCCTGCGTCCAGCCGTCACGGCTGCATCCATGCTGGTCTTTCTGTTTACTTTTACCTCCTTCGGCGTTGTCCTCGTGGTGGGAGATCCAGCATTGCCGACGATCGAGGTTGAGATTTATCAACGGGCCGTCCAACGCCTCGATCTCGATGGCGCTGCGGCACTGACGATCATTCAGCTCGTGGTCGTCGTCGTAGCCCTAGCAATCGCAACCAAGCTCCAGCAGCACCTGACGGTTCGCGGCATCATCACTGAGACTGCAATTCGACGCGGCCCACATGGACTGACTGATTATGCAGCCACGGCGGCGACCTTTATTGTCGTGGTCGCCATCATCATTCCGCTGGGATCACTCGTGTCTGCATCCATGCGAGTGCGCGACAGTTGGGGGCTGACCTGGTACGTCGAGGCCATCTCACCCAGCGACACGAGCACGCGGGCAACTTCAGCGGCAGAAGCACTCCTCACTTCTGCGCGATATGCGGTGGTTGCCACGGTCATCGCCGTAACGCTCGGAGTCTTCGCAGCCATCGCCGTAACGCTGCTGCGGCGCGGTCAGGCCTCTCTCGACACCGTCGTGACGTTGCCTCTAGGTGTCTCTGCGGTCAGCATTGGTTTGGGCCTGCTGCTGTTTTCGATCAGTGGACCCATCGACCTGCGTGGTTGGTGGCTACTAGTTCCGCTCGGACAAGCGATGGTGGCTATGCCCATTGTTGTGCGCATTGTCCTTCCGGTGCTGCGCTCGATTGACCCGCGTCTTCGCGATGTCGCTGCGACGCTGGGGGCGTCGCCATTTAGGGCCTGGGTTGCTGTTGACGGGCCGCTCGCCCTGCGGGCAACAGCCGTGTCAGCGGGTCTGGCCTGCGCGGTCTCATTAGGAGAATTCGGCGCAACCGCCTTTCTTGCACGGGCAGACACTCCCACCGTGCCAGTGCAAATCGTGCGACTGCTGTCTCGACCCGGTGAAGCGAATCTCGGACAAGCCGCAGCCCTGTCCGTCATCTTGATTGTCGTGACCGCTGTCATCATCGGACTCGCCGAGCGAGCGCGGCCCAGAACGAGCCAACCCACCGCGACGGGAGGATGGTGATGACGTCAGGTTTGCAGGTTGTGAATGCACGCATCGATTACGACAACGTCGATCTGCTGCGCAACGTTGACATTGCCGTGCCACCCGGTCGCATCGTGGCACTCCTGGGACCAAGCGGGTCCGGCAAAAGTTCTCTACTGCGATGTATCGCTGGTGTGCAGCAATTGGCATCGGGGAATATCTATTGGGACGACATCAACGTAACGGCACTACCCGCCCACAAGCGTCGCTTCGGGTTGGTCTTTCAAGACGCACTGCTATTCCCCCACATGAATGTGGCCCGCAATATTTCCTTCGGGCTGCGCTTCACTCAGGCAACCGCAGCTGAAAAACAGCAACGCGTGAACGAGCTTCTCGAACTGGTCGGTCTACAGGAATTCCGTGACCGGCGCCCCGACGCCTTGTCCGGCGGTGAAGCCCAGCGCGTGGCACTCGCGCGGGCCCTCGCGCCCAAGCCGCGATTGCTGTGCCTCGATGAGCCCTTCGGCGCCCTCGATAAGGATCTGCGCGATCGCTTAGTGCGCGACGTGCGCGAACTCCTGACGCACCTGGGCACGCCCGCACTCCATGTGACCCATGACCCCGACGAGGCTCGGCGTCTGGCCGATGACCTGCTTTCGATTAATAATCAACAAATCGAGTCGGCCTAAAGCACCCCAGCAATCGGTCAGTTCTTCTGCCGTTGACAGGCGACTGAAACGTTGCAGTAACGTCCCCCCATGACAAAGTACGTCTACGACTTCACCGAGGGGGGTCGTGAGGATGCAGATCTTCTCGGCGGCAAAGGGGCGAACCTGGCCGAAATGACCAGGCTCGGCCTCCCCGTTCCACCTGGCTTCACCATCACGACCGAGGCCTGCAAGGAGTTCTTGCGACAGGGGCACGTACCTGACGACTTGCGCGTGCAAGTAACCATGGCGCTGCGACGCCTCGAGGACGAACTTGGTCGCCGCCTCGGCGATGTCAACGACCCACTACTCGTAAGCGTTCGCTCGGGAGCGCGTTTCTCGATGCCCGGAATGATGGAAACCGTGCTGAACGTCGGCCTCAATGATTACTCGGTGGCCGGCCTCGCCAAAGCGACCGGCGACGAGCGATTCGCCTGGGATTCTTATCGCCGCCTAATTTCTATGTTTGGCCGCACCGTTTTGCACGTTGAAGGCGGAGTCTTTGAGGAGGCGCTCGAGGAGGCAAAAGCCACCCAGGGCGTCACTGTCGATTCCGAACTGTCCACCGAAAGCCTCCAGGAACTGGTCGAGCGATACAAGAAGATCGTGCTGGACCACTCTGGTCGAGGCTTCCCGCAGGACCCACGCGAGCAACTCGATCTAGCGACCGTGGCCGTGTTCTCCTCGTGGAATACCCCGCGGGCCAATCTCTATCGTCGTCGCGAGCGCATCCCCCACGACCTAGGCACCGCGGTCAACATCGTGACCATGGTCTTTGGCAACCTTGGCAAGGACTCCGGGACCGGTGTCGCCTTCACACGTGATCCTGCCACCGGCAAGGTGGGCTCCTATGGTGACTACCTCGTCAACGCCCAGGGCGAGGATGTCGTGGCCGGCATCCGCAACACCAGCACGCTGGCGGAGATGGCTGACATTGATCCAGGCGCCTACGACGAATTGCAGACGATCATGCGTCGCCTCGAAACGCACTACCGCGACCTGTGCGACATCGAGTTCACTGTCGAACGCGGTCGGTTGTGGATGCTGCAAACCCGCATCGGAAAACGCACTGCGGCCGCTGCCTTTCGCATCGCGACGCAGTTGGTCGATGAGCACCTCATCACGATGGATGAAGCTCTCGCCCGGGTAAATGGCGAGCAGTTGACCAAACTCATGTTTCCGCAGTTCGACCCGCGCAGTCCCCGTGAAGACCTCACCGTGGGTCTTGCCGCGAGCCCCGGAGCCGCTGTTGGTCGAGCGGTCTTCGACTCGGCCACGGCTACCGAATGGGTCGCACGGGGTGAGTCGGTGATCTTGATTCGTCGAGAGACCAACCCCGATGATCTTGAGGGCATGATTGCCGCCGATGGCATCTTGACTTCACGCGGCGGCAAGACATCCCACGCGGCCGTTGTTGCGCGAGGTATGGGAACCACCTGCATCGTCGGTGCCGAAGCACTCGACGTTGACCCGGTCGCGCGCCGGGCACGTGCGGGCAGTCTCATCGTGGCCGAGGGAGACACCCTGTCCCTTGATGGGTCCACCGGCCAGGTGTTCTTAGGCGACGTTCCTGTGGTGCCCTCACCCGTGGTTACCTACCTGGAGTTTGGCCTCACTGAAGCACTAGCCAACGCCGATGAGGAAACAGCAGAACTGGTCATGTCGGTCGATCGGATCCTTCGCCACGCGGATTCGGTGCGAAACCTGCGCGTGCGTACCAATGCAGACACCGGCCCCGATGCTTCCCGCGCGCGCACTCTCGGCGCAGAGGGCATCGGGCTTTGTCGCACCGAGCACATGTTCCTAGGTGACCGCCGCATGCTCATTGAACGACTCGTCCTGGCCGAATCCGCCGAAGAACGTGATTCTGTTTATGAGGAACTTCTTCCACTGCAGCGCAATGACTTCGTGGAACTACTAGCGGCGATGGATGATCTGCCGGTGACTATCCGCCTGCTGGATCCGCCCCTGCATGAGTTTCTCCCCGATCGTGCAGACCTCAAAGTACGTGTGGCGCTGGCTGCCGAGCGCGGTACCCCGAATGAGCGTGATGTTGCGCTGTTGGCAGCCGTAGAGCGCCTGCATGAGGCCAACCCCATGCTCGGCCTTCGAGGCGTGCGACTTGGCCTGGTACTGCCCGGACTCTATGCATTGCAGGTGCGCGCCATCGCCGAGGCGGCAGCCCGACGCGCTACAGACGGTGGCACGCCGCGCGTTGAAATCATGATTCCACTCATTGCTTCGGTGATGGAACTGCATTTGGTACGTGATGAGGTGGGACACATCGTGGACGAAGTGGCCACGGCCCACGGAGTATCACTGACCATGCCGATCGGCACCATGATCGAACTCCCCCGCGCCGCGCTCACTGCTCGGCGAATCGCAGAGGCCGCTGACTTCTTCTCCTTTGGCACGAACGACCTAACCCAAACGACATGGGGCTTCTCGCGCGACGACGTCGAAGGGGCTTTCTTCGCTCAGTACCTTGATAAGGGAGTCTTCACCGTCTCCCCCTTCGAAAGCCTCGACATTGACGGCGTGGGCGAGTTGATTCGTATTGCGGCTGCGAAGGGCCGAGCGACCCGACCAGAGCTGAAGTTAGGCGTCTGTGGCGAACACGGCGGAGACCCCGAATCCATTCACTTTTTTCACTCAGTCGGAATCGACTATGTGTCGTGCTCGCCGTTTCGGGTGCCGATTGCGCGGCTCGAAGCCGGCCGAGCTGCGATTCTCAGCTCGCTGACGGGACATCAATCAACCGCGTAAGCGAACCCAGGAAGTAAGTCGGTGCTAGGCGCTGGAGCGCCCGGCAATCGCGCCCATGCGCCCCTGACTGTCGAGTTCCTCAGCCATGAACTCACGCAATAGGTCAATGGCGGCCAGAACCTTGTCGCTGCGGAGCGCGTACTCGACGTGAGCACCCATCCTTGTCGACTCAAGAATTCCACGATCGCGCAGGATCGCGAGGTGCTGCGAACAATTCGACTGACTGATTTGTAGCGCTTCAGCCAACTGGCCGACACTCATCGGGCCATCACGCAATTCGCTGATGATCAAAAGTCGCTTCGGATCAGCGATGGCCTTACACAAACGCGCATGCAGTTCATGAATCTCAACAACCGTCTGATGATCCACGGCCACATCCTGTCACATCTGAAGACCGGCGCCCTGACAAGACAGGTGACATCACGTGGTAGTCGAAGCTGCGCACTGGTTCTTGCCGATCTCCAAGATTTCCATCTCTTCGGCGGTAGCCGCTTGACCAGAGTTGACTAGCCGAATCGTGTCGTAGATTTCCGGTGCCGCCGGCAAGGTCGAGATGATCTCAGAAATGAACGTGCTCATGTCACTTTCTGACATCAACGTCGACTCGAAAACGTGCGAGAGCGTCGTTGAGACGAGACCATCTTCACCAATCTCCCGAGCCGAGGACCAGTGCGCT
The DNA here is from genome assembly GCA_017857875.1 of Actinomycetota bacterium. Taxonomy (GTDB): domain Bacteria; phylum Actinomycetota; class Actinomycetes; order S36-B12; family S36-B12; genus M55B157. Next base: position 7,525 of record JAFMCH010000042.1, read on the forward strand.
GGAAGCACCAACGTCGATGGGTCAAGTGGCTCCAACCGGTTGTGCACGGTGAAAAACAGCTCCTTGGCCAGTTCTTCTGCTTTTCCGGTTAGGTCAGGGCGACCAACACCGCGCACAAACACCGTGTCACCGGTCAGCAATAGGTGTCCGGGGATGTGAATGCAGGTTGTACCCATCGTGTGCCCGGGCATCTTTATTGCCAAGACTTCGATACTCGCCTCCCCGAGGTCGAGGACAGAACCATCAACAAGGGGTTCGTTGGCGAAGGGAGGCGGGCCGCCAGTGTCTTCGATCGGAACGTGATACGACGCGCCAACCTGCTCAGCTAAGGCTGGACCTCCCGTGATGTGGTCGGCATGCACGTGCGTATCGACCACGTGCATGATCGCCATGTCGTTCTGTTCAGCCAAACGCAGGTACTCCGCCGGGAATCGTGCGGGGTCCACCACGATGCATCCGTGTCCAGGGACGCCAATCACGTATGACAGACAGGCCTTAGCCGGCCGCTGGATCTGCCAACCGACCAGTGGTTGAGGCAAGCCGGGTAATGGCAGACTCACCATCAGCTCAGACCATGCCGCAGTTCCACCGGCCAAATTTCGTACCTCACGACCGTGTTCTTCCAGCATCTCAATAAGCAGGTCGCTGCCGTTGCCGTGAGCACACACCACCACCGTGCCATCAGGAATTTCACCGGCAAGCTCCTCGACTTCTTCCACAGCCTGCCAGATCGGCACATTCCGCATCGGAAAAGGCCGCGCTCCTTCGATGCGCCAGGAGTCATATTCATTCTGATTACGAACGTCGAGCAAAAAGGGCACTTCGTCGTCTGCAATGGCGCGAAAGAGTTCAACCGGTGTCATTGGTGCCGCCATGACATACCCCTAACGATGCGAGATTCATAGAGTGACAATTGACTGTGCGAATATGCGCAAACGCTAATATATCTGCACCAAACGCGCTAGCATTTTCCTCTAATTGGGCACACACGACCGGCGGAAGGACCACCGTGGCTGACGACAGCACCCCAGACTCCATGACGATCATCGCGTGGAGCGGTGATCTCGATAAGTTGTGGCCGACCCTCATCTTGAGTTCCACAGGTGCCGCCAGTGGCATGAACGTCACCGTCTTCTTCACTTTCTGGGGACTGTTCCCCCTCGTCCGCGAAGACGTACGTCTGACCGGCTATGACGCGATGACAAAGGCACTGTCGGGAATGAACCCGCCTGGTATGAAGAAGGCCAAGTTGTCCAAACTCAACATGGGCGGCGCTGGTCGCTGGATGATGCGCAAGGTTGCCAAGAAAAACAACCTGATGCCGCCAGAGGATCTGCTGGAAATTTGCCAGGACCTCGGGGTCAATCTCTGGCCGTGCCAAATGACCATGGACCTACTAGGAGTGAAGCCAGACCAAATGATCGGTGGGCTCGGTGAGCCCGTTGGTGCAGCTACGGCCCTTCAATCTATGTCTAAATCGCAGATTAACCTCTTCATTTAAGGCGATCGCACCGCGATCTTCACACTAAGGAAGTCACATGACTGATGTGAATAAAACCGTTGATACCAAAGGGATGAGCTGCCCAATGCCCGTCCTGATGACAGCCAAGGGCATCAAGGACCTTGCCAGCGGTGAACTGATGCTCGTTGAGGCCACCGATGCCGGAGCGCGATCAGATATTCCGGCATGGGCAGCACAGACAGGTAACGAACTAGTTGACTCCGCCGAAGACGGCGATGTCTTGAAATTCTACATTCGGAAGAAGTGAGCATTCGTGCGCTACGGCTTTGCCATTGATCAGCGGACCTGCATCGGTTGCCATGCCTGCACCGTGGCGTGCAAAACCGAACACGACATCCCGGTGGGCCAATTTCGAACCTGGGTGAAATACGTCGAGAAGGGTGAATTCCCGTCGACTACTCGCGATATGGCAGTGCTGCGGTGCAACCACTGCACCGATGCACCGTGCGTGAAAGGCTGCCCGACCGAGGCGCTGTTCATCAGACCTGACGGCATCGTCGATTTTGACAACGAGTTGTGCATCGGCTGCAAGATGTGCATGCAGGCCTGCCCTTACGACGCTATCTACATCGACGAAAATACCCATACCGCGGCCAAATGTAATTTTTGCGCCCACCGCATTGATCAAGGCCTCGAGCCCGCGTGCGTGCAAGTGTGTCCGACCGAGTCCATCTGGATGGGAGATATCGACGACCCCACCAGCGGCATCTCAAAATTCTTGAGCATCGAGCCGGTCAACGTCCGCACGCCCGAGCAGGGCACACGGCCCAATGTCTATTACGTGGGAGCCGATCAGGCCACGCTTGATCCGCTTGCGGCTCCGGTCGACGATACCTACATCTGGGCCCAACCCGATCCACTGAGACTGAAGACCGCGGCCGAACTCCCGGGCGATCCGATGTCGATGGCCCGAACCACGCTCAATACCGCTCATCCGCACCCTTGGGGTTGGAAGGTCTGGACATATCTGTGGACCAAGTCCATCTCCGCCGGCGCGCTCGCGTTGGGAGCGCTCCTTGTCTTGTTTACTGCTGATCGCAGCAGCCTGGTCACGATCGCGGCCCCTGCCATCAGCGCCGCTTTCTTGGTCATCACCGCTGTCCTACTGATCTGGGACCTCAAGCAGCCCAAGAGATTCCTCTTTCTCCTCGACCCTCGCAAATTCCAAAGACGCTCCTGGCTGGCCATCGGTGGAATATTCCTTGGTCTTGGAGCCGGGGTCGCCGGTCTCTGGCTACTTGCCGGAGTTATTGACGCGTTCGGGTGGGGCGATTGGAGTTCAGCCATCACGGTGCTCGCATGGCCAGCCGTGCCGGCAGCGGTAATGGTCGCCGGTTATACAGCCTTTTTGTTCGGTCAAGCCGAGGGTCGCGACCTGTGGCAATCTCCGGTCCTGTTTTGGCACCTCCAGGCTCAAGCCGTCATGGTCGGCGGTGGGGTCATGCTCATCGCTTCCTTGCTCCTGACCGATTCGGAACAAACACAACGCTGGCTGGCGTGGGCCGTGGCGATCGGGGTGGTGGCTCACCTACTGATCACCGCGGTTGAGTTTGGCGGCAAGCACAGCACTCGTAACGCACAGGTGGCGGCTCATGCGATCACCCACGGGCGCTACCGCACACAGTTTTGGTGGGGTTCTATCGCGCTGGCCTTTGTCGGTGGCGCGGTGGCCTTGGCCGTCGCACTGGGCGCACCTGTCGTCCTGGGAATCATTGCCGGCCTGCTCGTGCAGCCGGCGCTGCTCGCCCACGAACGTGTCTTTGTGATGGCCGGCCAAGACCCGCCGCTGTCATGAGTTCTCAAGCACCCATTGCCGAAAGGTTGACCCGATGAGTCCTCGCAAGACAGAAGCAGCGCCGTCGCACGGCCCGTCAGCCTCCCCCGTGGGTCCGGACGCACCTGAGCACCACGGCCTTCGCATTCGCGAGACCGTCTCCAACTACCCCCCGGTGGATACCTGGGACGACGTCGTCATGTACGACGCGAAGGCACACCCACGCAAAGTTGAGCACCACTACATGCTCGTTCCCACCACGTGCTTCAACTGCGAATCCGCCTGCGGACTACTCGCCTATGTCGATCGAGAGACCAAAGAGGTCGTCAAGATTGAAGGTAATCCGGCGCATCCGGGTTCTCGTGGGCGCAACTGCGCTAAAGGTCCGGCAACGATCAACCAGATCCAAGATCCCGAGCGTCTCCTGACCCCCATGAAGCGCACTGGCCCGAGGGGCTCAGCGCAGTTTGCGCCAGTTTCGTGGGACGACGCCATGGACGATATTGCCGGCCGCATTCGCAATGCGATCCTCGAAGACCGCCGCAATGAAATCATGTATCACGTGGGTCGCCACGGGGAAGACGGCTTCATCGAACGCGTGCTGTTGACCTGGGGTGTGGATGGAAACAACACGCACACCAACATTTGCTCTGCTGGTGCCCGCTTGGGCTACTCACTCTGGGGGGGCTACGACCGACCATCACCCGACCACGCAAACGCGAACGTCATCTTGTTGTTGTCAGCACACTTAGAGTCTGGGCACTACTTCAACCCGCACGCACAACGCATCATGGACGCCAAAGTGCGCGGTGGCGCGAAACTCATTGTTGTGGACCCACGGCTATCCAATACCGCTTCCCACGCTGATGAATGGGTGTCACCGTGGCCTGGCACCGAGGCAGCACTGTTGCTAGCGATCGCTTCATATCTTTTGCGTACCAACGCGGTTGACTGGAACTATATTCAGCGTTGGGTCAACTGGAGCACCTACCTTGAACAGCTCCATCCCAATGTCGATCCGCGTGACTTCGCTGCTTTCAAGACTGCACTCACCGATGATTATGCGCAGTACACCTTTGAATTCGCCGCGGAAGAATGCAAGGTTCCGGTAAAGCAGGTCGAGCATGTTGCGCGTATTGTCGCCGGCTGCAACGGCAAACTTGCCGCACATACGTGGCGGGCAGCTAGCGCTGGCAATCTCGGTGGATGGGCCGTTGCTCGGGCCATGTTCTTCCTAACGGTTCTCACCGGCAGCATCGGCCAAGAAGGTGGGACAAGCCCCAACGGCTGGAATAAGTTCATTCCCCACGGCCCGAATATGCCCGGTGGGCACGATTCGTGGAACGAACTGTTGTGGCCGAGCGAATTTCCGCTGTCCACAAACGAATTGTCTATCTTGCTGCCGCATTTCCTGCTCGAAGGCCGCGGCAAGTTAGACGTGTATTTCACCCGCGTCTACAACCCCGTGTGGACCAACCCCGATGGATTCAGTTGGGTTGAGGCGCTGTCACGAGAAGACCTCGTCGGTTGCCATGTGGCCATGACGCCCACCTGGAATGAGACCGCCTTGTGGGCCGACTATGTATTGCCCTTTGGCCACTCCACCGAGCGACACGACACACAGTCCTATGAGCAGTACGCCGGCAAGTGGCTGGGCTTTCGCCAACCTGTACGCCGTGTGGCCCTGGAGAAAATGGGCGAAAAGATCGGCGACACTCGCGATGCAAATCCCGGTGAAGTGTGGGAAGAAAACGAGTTTTGGTTTGAGCTCTCCTGGCGCATTGATCCGGACGGGTCGCTGGGTATTCGCGAGTATTTCGAAGCTCCGGGCAGACCGGGTGAAAAGATCACCATCGATGACTACTACGGGTACGTGTTCGATAACAATGTGCCCGGACTACCGGAGAAGGCCGAGGCTCAAGGCCTCACACCATTGGAGTACATGCGCAAATACGGCGCTGTCGAAATCGTCAATGGGCTCTATCGCCAAGATGAGCGGCCGCTCACCGACGCTGAACGCGAGGGAGCCGTCGCAGATGCCAATGGCGTTCTACGCAAACCGATTTCTGGTGAGACTCAAAAACCACTCGTCGGTGAAGCAGGAGCCGTCGGCATTGAGTTGGACGATGGCTCACAGGTTGCTGGCTGGCTAACCGCATCGCGAAAGTTGGAGTTGTACTCCCCCGCCATGGCTGACTTCGGCTGGCCCGAATACGCCACGCCTGTCTACATCAAGTCGCACGTGCACCACAGCGTGATCAAGCCCGACAGTGACGAAATGCTGCTCGTGCCAACATTCCGTCTACCCACCCTGATTCATACTCGATCAGGAAATGCCAAATACCTGAACGAAATCAGTAATAAGCATCCGATGTGGATGAACAACATTGACGCAAAGCGTCTGGGCCTCAAAACGGGCGACATGGTAAGAGTCAGCACCGAGATTGGTCACTTTGTCGCTCGCATCTGGGCGACCGAGGGGATCAAGCCAGGGGTTACGGCGCTGTCTCACCACATGGGCCGCTGGCGCACCTCCGATGAAGCGGGCTCTCGCTGGGTGAGCGGCAAAGTCGACGTGGGGCAAATGGATGATGGTCGGTGGCGTTTGCGTTATCGCGAGGGCATTCGTCCTTTCATGAGCGACGACCCCGACTCGATGCGTATTCACTGGGAGGATCCGGGCGTTCACCAAAATCTCGCCTTTGCGGTGCACCCGGACACGTGGTCGGGAATGCACTGCTGGCATCAGCACGTACGCATAGAGCCTGCACATGAGGAAGACAAGTACGGTGATGTCGTCGTTGATACCTCGAAGTCGCGTGAGGTTTATCAGGAGTGGATGGCGAAGACTCGGCCGGGCCCCAATGCCCAAGGCCTCCGTCGACCTCCGTTCATGATGCGGCCGGTGATGCCGAAGATGAAGGCGTACTACGTCGACGGGGTCTTGCCGACCGACGCTCCCTGATATCGATCAGCCATGACACACTGCCCACCATGACGCGTCGACGAATTCGTTCCACCCTGCTCGCGGCAACGTCGGTGGGGCTCCTCATGGCGGTCGCCGGTTGCGCGCCCACCGGTGATGCCGAGCCGGCCAACATGGTCGGCACTTGGACGGGCGAGGTCACGTACGCACTGCCCAATGGCACGACCACCACGATCACCGAACAGTTGGTCATCGAAAAACAAGACGGCCCTAACCTTTGGGGTTTCCAACAATCGGGTGCCGGTGGAGGACAACGCGACGAACTCGTCGGACAACTCGGACTTGGTGGTACCACCTTTGTACTCACAGAGACCGATGGCTTCTATTCCGGCGTTGTGGAAGGAGACCGCATGGCTGTGCGCTACATCGAACTCGGCGATGCCAACACCAGTTACGAGGTTGAACTCACGCGCGAGAGTTCCAACGATCAGTAGCTCCACGCGAAGAACGGGTACCTGGTCGATGAAACGGCCGTATACCCCTACGATGCAAGCATGACCGCAACTACGCCAGCAATCCCGCACTGGATCAATGGGACCCCTTGGCCGGTCGTACCGGACCGTGTGGGCGATGTGTACAACCCGGCGACCGGCGCCATCTCGGCCCAGGTCGCGTTCGCCGACGCAGAGGTCATTGACGAGGCCGTGGCCAGCGCCAAGCGAGCCTATGCGGGTTGGCGCGACTCATCACTCACCAAACGCACACAAGTACTGTTTGCGTTTCGGGAACTCCTCAACACTCATAAAGAGGACCTCGCAGCAATCATCACCGCCGAGCACGGCAAGGTTCTCTCTGACGCTCTCGGTGAGGTCACCCGAGGCCTCGAGGTCGTTGAGTTCGCCTGCGGCATTCCACATCTGTTGAAGGGCGGGTTCTCTGAGAGCGTTTCCACCGGCGTTGATGTCTATTCCATCCGCCAGCCACTCGGCGTCGTCGGTGTGATTTCACCCTTCAACTTCCCGGCCATGGTGCCCATGTGGTTTTTCCCGATTGCGATTGCGGCTGGCAATGCAGTGATCTTGAAGCCCAGTGAGAAAGACCCCGGTTCCGCCAACTTCATCGCGCAACTGTGGGCTCAAGCAGGCCTCCCCGAGGGCGTCTTCACCGTCTTGCATGGCGACAAAGTGGCGGTCGACGGACTCTTGACCCACCCGGACGTGAAGAGCATCTCCTTTGTTGGCTCGACACCGATCGCTCGATACGTGTACGAAACCGGAACCGCGCACGGCAAGCGCGTGCAGGCATTGGGCGGAGCAAAGAACCACATGCTGGTGCTACCCGACGCCGACCTAGACCTCGCCGCCGATCAGGCCGTCAATGCGGGTTTCGGATCGGCCGGTGAGCGATGCATGGCTATCTCAGTGGTCGTTGCCGTTGAACCGGTAGCAGACGCACTCGTGGCTGGTATCACCGAGCGCATGTCGCAACTACGCACTGGCGACGGCACCCGCGGCTGCGACATGGGCCCACTGGTGACGCTCGCTCATCGAGACAAGGTGGCGACCTACATCGATGCAGGAGTCAATGAGGGCGCCACGCTCGTCGTGGACGGCCGCAACGTTGAGATCGACGGTGCCTCGGATGGTTTTTGGTTGGGGCCCACACTGTTTGACAACGTGACACCATCGATGTCGGTGTATGCAGATGAGATTTTTGGTCCGGTTCTGTCTATCGTGCGCGTCCAGTCCTATGCAGAGGGGCTCGCGCTGATCAATGATCACCCCTATGGCAACGGCACCGCCATCTTCACAAATGACGGCGGAGCGGCGCGCCGATTCCAAAACGAAGTAGAGGTCGGCATGGTGGGCATCAACGTGCCTATTCCGGTGCCCATGGCCTACTACTCCTTCGGCGGCTGGAAGAACTCACTGTTTGGTGACTCCCATGCCCACGGCATGGAGGGCGTTAATTTCTTCACGCGCGGCAAAGTCGTGACTAGCCGTTGGCTGGACCCCAGTCACGGCGGGCTCAATCTAGGTTTCCCCACCCAGACGTAGCGCCTATGCCGTATCTGTGGCGAATCTGTGTCAGTGCCATTGTTGGCGGTGTCATCGGCGCTGGCATATACATCCCGCTGTCAGCGTGGTTGGCCGACCAAAGCGGACTGTTGGGCGAACTGCAGGGCTTGTCGTGGAATCTGGTGCCAGGCTTGACTATTGCCGGTGGATTGCTCGGTTGGTGGTGGGCTGCCCGGTCTCAGCGATAGCGGGAGGTACGCAGCACCTGCACCGGATAGGACCACGCCGAAACGCCGTAGTCGCCGAAGTAGTCATCTTCCAACTTTTGCCATATCTGGTTGGCCACATCTACCGACGCGAGCACTTCGACGCGGATACTGCCGCCCTCAATCTCGCTGACACGGCGATTGCGCGGGCCCTGCCCCTGCGCGGGGGTCAAGGTCCATCCGCGTGCACCGCAGGCATGCAGGTCTTCAATCAGGCGGCTTTCCACGAGGGCCTCGGCCACGATAACCATGCACGTCACCTCACTTAGTTCTGGCATGCGCCGATCCCTTCTGCCTTATCCGATGAGTGGAGCAAGTACCTGGGCAATGCCCCAGTACAGCGGAATGCCGATGACCAGGTTGAACGGAAACGTCATGCCTAGGCTCGCGGTGAGCGTGATCCCGGGATTGGCGGTCGGCAGCGCCAGACGCACAGCTGCGGGCGCCGCGATGTAGCTGGCACTGGCACACAGCACGCCGAGAACCATTGAGCCACCGGTCGACATTCCCGCGAGTAGCCCACCGACGATGCCGAGCGATCCGGCAAAAATCGGGAAGACGATAGCGAATACGACCAGCCCAAAGCCCGCCTTGCGCAGATCACCCAGGCGACGTCCAGCAAGCATCCCCATCTCCAGCAAGAACAGGGCCAGCACACCGGTGAACAGTCCACCAAAGAACGGCTCCACACGCTCAAAGCCCGCTGGGCCCGAGAGCAGCCCAATGACCAGTCCCCCGGCCAACAACAGCACCGAGCGGCCGACCAGCACCTCGTGCAATGAGGCACGCCAACCGCGGGTAGAGGTACCCGTTCCGCGCATCGATCCGGCTAGCAAAAGTCCTACCAGGATTCCGGGAATTTCCAAGATGGCCAAAAGCGTGGCGACATAGCCCTCATAAGACACGTCGATCGACTCGAGGAACACCAAAGCCGCGGTGAATGTGACCAGCGAGGTTGACCCGTAGTGGGCAGCCATTGCACCTCGGTCGATCGGCCCGAGTTTGGTCAAGAACCGCAGTGCCACGAATGCCAAGATAGGGATCGTGATGCCAAGGATCACGCTCACGATGACCGGGGCGGCGACATCTGCAACATCTGATTCGCGAAGTGCCACACCACCTTTCAGGCCGATTGCCAGCAGCAGATATATGGATATGGCTTGGTATGCCGCATCAGGCAGGCGCAGATCGGCACGCAAGCCGGCTGCGGCCAGGCCCAGCACGAAGGCCAGAACCGGCACAGAAAGCACGTTGGTGGCGATGAGGTCCAAGGTCATGTCGCCACCACTAACTCACGGCATTAACGACCGAGCAGGCCGCATTGACGGTCGCGACTGCTGTCGTGAGGGTGAGATCTGTAGGGTCTGCGGCCAAGGCATCGAGCGCCGACGTGAGGGCTTGGTCCACGGCTACCAAGGCAGGACTGGCATTACCTGCATCAATCAATGCAGATGCCTGAGCGCTGGCCTGTTCTAGGGCGGCTTCGGCGTTTGGCACCGCTGCTCCTGGAGCCCAGGCGGGTGCTGCCGCGATACACACCTGCTGGAGTTCTTCAGTGATCCCAGCGATTGATTGTGCCTGATCAATCACCTGTTGGGCTCCTGAGCAAGCTGACAGCCAGATGACAACCGCTGCCCCCGGCACCACCAGCCACCAGCGCAGCACAGTGCGGGTCACCGTCTGCCCACCTCCCGCTGCTTGGCCTGGCGACAACTCATCGATGTGTCATGCCGCGACGTCAGGTTATCGGTTTGGCATGGCCTGCCCTACATATCTGGTCGATGACGCGCTAGTGAATATCAGCGATCCGGCATCGCCAGGCACCCATCGGGGCGTCAACTTGAAGTTCATCGCCGACGCTGGCGCCGATGAGCGCGTGGCCTAGCGGGGAAGCGAGTGAGATGCGCTCGTCGTCAAGAAACGCCTCTCGCGGATGCACCGGGCGCACCCAGGTAGTTTCTCCATCGGGGTAGGCCACCTGCACGCGCGACCCTAACCCCACGCGACCGGCGTAGGTGGAGGCGTCAACCGTAATGATTTCGGCTGTGGCCAAGAGGGATTCCCACTCAGCCACCTCAGCCAAGAGAGACTCGAACTCGGCCACATGACGTTCATCACGATCCGGTTCAACAAGCAGGGGTCGCAGCTCAATCATGCGGCGATCATGAATGTCTGCGATGCGGGCAACGATGAGTTCGTAGCCCTCCTGCGTCAGTTGCGCTTGCTGGCGAGCGATGGACCGCTCCAACAGGTCAGTTTTGCGTTCGGTCGTCGTGGGGGCGGGTGCAGAAAATTCATTCATGCTGGATTCCTCGCGTGTGTATGCGACCAGGATGAACCCGGCCGCGCTCCACACAAGGTCTCTGCCCGCCGGTGCTACCACCGACCCGGTGACCGGGCACCTATTGAGGTGCCGTGCTGACGACCAACCGGAGAATCTTGGGATACTCCCCTTGCTTGGTCACACAATAACGAACTATTTGCAGTTCGCAATTGGAACGAGGATTTTTCTCGGCAGACCCACGTGAATCGGTTGATCATTCTCGTCGAGTAAGTCTGCCCAGGCGGCTCTGTTTG